>JAJUJH010000095.1 GCA_029265435.1 Clostridiales bacterium | reverse complement strand
TGCTGCGCGCACACGGCTATTAAGTAGCCAACTTATAAACTTTGAGCTTCCACTCAACCAATAAGGCAACAAAGTTGCCAGTTTCGGCTTTTGACCCGGCTGTCCGTATGGCCTTGATGCTTTCGCATGGTCAAAAAATTCATTGCCGGCAGGCGGCAAAGCCGCTCTGCCAAAAAGGCTCCCGCCTCTTTTTGCTTCGATATGCATTATAATGAATACGCAAATAAAATACAAGGACTTTTATAATATTTCAATAAATAATATCAGAATCATTCATATCGTTCACCATCGTCGTTTTCTTCCCTGCCTTTCCCGTCGTCCCGCATGCTCCCGCCCGTTTCTCCCGGATAAATATTGTTTTTTACCTGTCGCGGCAAAACGCTGAGTTCCCTTGACATTTCGGCGGAATAGCGCGTCCTCAGCTTTGAATAATAAAGCTCAGATTCGCGTTTTCCGAACAGCCGCGTCAGCGCGTAAGCAATACTAAAAAGCACGACCAGTATGATGCCCGCAATGAGCCCGGAGCCCTGCCCCTGAACAAACGGCATGCCGGCTATGGCCAGCACAAGCAGAATCAGCACGATGACCGAAGTATACGGAAAACCCCAAAGCTGGCACTTGCCGTCCGGCGGGCAGCCGTTTTTTGAGCGGAAACGGATGTGCGTCGCCATAATGACCGCATATGTGAACAGTATCGCAAAGCCCCCCGAGCTGACAAGGAACAGGTATACACTGGGAAACAGCAAGCCGACGCCCAGCGCCGCCAGCATCGCAAGCCCCGACACGATGATGCCGCGGTACGGCACGTCCGTTTTGTCCTTGAGCCATCTGGGCGCCATTCCCTCGTCTGTCAGCGAGCGCATCATGCGCCCCAGACCGAACATGGCCGCAAGCATCGTGGATATGATGGCCGTTATCAGCACGATATTAAGCGCGGTTCCTGCCCAGCCGAATCCGCGCGCATTAAGCGCCGCCACAAACGGGCTGACGCTTGGATTCAATGACGCGGTGGGAACAAGCACGGTCAGCATCGCAACGGCCGCGATATACAGCCCCACAAGGCTCAGCACCGTATTGCGGATGGCTCTTGGCACAGTCTCTTTGGGTGTGTCCGCTTCCGACGCGGCAAGGCCGATGATCTCAAACCCTGCGTAGGTAAACATCACGATCAGCATACTGCCCGCGAACCCCGCAAAACCGCCCGGCATAAACGCTTCGTTTTTAAGGGCACCGGCTCCGACAGGCGCTCTTCCCGTCAGGATGCCCGCTATCAGCAGCAGCGCCAGCACGATAAACGAGAGTACGGCCAGCAGCTTCACGGCGGCAAGCCCGCTCTCCAGCCGGCTCAAGGACCTTGCGCCAAGCAGATTGAGCAATGTGACGGCCACGATGATAATGCTCCCCATCAGCGGAAGCGACAGATCCGGCAGCCATTGCCGTATCAGTATGGAGACGGCCGTGGCTTCGCTCGACATGGCAAGCACCATACCCGTCCAATAGACCCAGCCCACCACAAAGCCGGTCCCGCGGCCGAACGCCTCTCCCGCAAAGCTGCGGAAAGATCCCGCATCGGCGTTGGCCACCGTCATTTCCGACAGCGCATACAGGATGAAATACACCATCATGCCGCCCACCGCATATGCAATCAGCACGGACGGGCCCGCCGCGTTGATCGCGACGGATGAGCCCAAAAAGAAAGATCCGCCGATAACCGTACCCAGCGCCATCATGGTCAAGTGCCTTGCCGACAATCCTTTTTGTTTTACATTCATTATTTTCTGCTCCAAAACCGTTTTTCGGTTATTTCCTTGTTGATTTTTCAACGATTATCATTTGCCGTTTATGGATAATTACACATGATATTTATGGAACAAAGCCGCTGCGGTTCGCGGCGTTTACGCGTCTTCGCATAGATTCGCATCGTTTGGTTATATTGTTTTTGAACAGCTTTTTTCGGAAAGGAGCATTACCATTTACCGTTCCAGAAATCACGGTAGCGCCTGCGGGAGCGAGCCGAAAGACAAAGCGCAGATCAATCCGGAAGACAGCGCCGGAAAAGCGTCCGTTCCCTCCGATATCGGCCAGTGCGAATCGTTCGTGAAAGGCGTCTTCTGCAACAGCTTCGATATGGTGATTCAAAGCTTTGATACAAACAAGGAAAAAGCTTTGATTGTTTATGTGGACGGGCTGGCCGATAAAGACCTTATCGACAGGGATATCATCATGCCGCTCAAGTCGCCGCTGTTCGACGGCAATATCGGGCTTGCGCTTCATGCCACGTTTACGGAAACCGAAGACCTGACCAAGTTTACGCAGAGCGTGCTCGGCGGTTTCGTGGGGCTGTTTTACGGCGGCTGCTCGAAGGTATTTCTGGTTGAATTCCGGAAATACGCAATGCGCAGCATTGAAGAGCCCAAGGCCGAAACGGTGGTGCGCGGGCCGAAGGAAGGATTCAACGAAAACATACGGACAAACACGTCGCTGATCCGCCGCAAGATCCGCAATCCCAAGCTCGTCGTCGAAAACGTATCCGTCGGCAAACAGACAAATACGAACGTGGAGCTTGTTTATATCAGCGGCATCGTCAACACCGACGTGCTGAATACGGTGAGGAAGCAGATATCCCAAATCGACGCCGGCATGATGCTCGAATCGGGGCAGCTGGAGCAATATCTGGACGACAACCCGTTCTCGCCCGTATCGGGCGTCGGGCTGACGCAAAAGCCGGACGTTGCCGCCGCGCGGATACTTGAAGGCCGCGTCGCCGTATTGATAGACGGCGCGCCGCACGCGCTTACAATACCCGAGTTGTTTATCGAAAACCTGCATACGGCGGAAGATTATTATACCCGGACGGTCTATTCCTCCATATTGCGCATATTAAGGCTTATCGGATTGTTTGTGACGGTGATGCTGCCGGGGCTCGCCGTCGCGATTATGACGTATAACCAGGAGATGATACCGTCTGTGTTTCTCTCCAGCATCGTGAGCGCCATGCAGAAAACGCCGATGACCGTATCGGCGGAAATACTTGTGATGACCATCATGTTCGAGCTTCTCAAGGAGGCCGGAACAAGGCTGCCTCAGGCTGTAGGCTCCGCCATATCCATTGTCGGCTCGCTCATCGTCGGCGAAGCCGCCGTTAACGCGGGCATCGTCAGCGAACCCTCGGTCATCATCGTGGCCATTGCCGCCGTATCCAGTTTTATTGTTCCGAACCTGAACGAATTTGTTCTCGTTTACCGCGGTTTTTTCTGGCTTATGGGCTCAATGATGGGGCTTATCGGCATCGGATCGGGTTTTGTGTTAATGCTGACGCAATTGATATCCGAAAAGTCATACGGCATTCCCATACTGTCTTCTTTTTCAAAGAACGAAATAAAAGACAGCTTTATCCGTTTTCCGCTGAAAACGATGAAATGCCGGCCTTCGTCAATCGAAAAGCGGAATATAAAAAGAGAGGGCGCATAATGCTGAAAAAAACCGGATTGCTGTTAGCGATATTTCTATCGCTTATATCAGCGGGCTGTTGGAATAAAAAAGAGCCGAAGGATCTGGCGATTGCGGAAAGCGTTCTTTATGACAGGACGGCGGACGGCTGCCGTATTGTGACGGAATTTATGGATCTCAAGGGTTCGAGTGAGAAAGAATCGAAAGCGAGCAACACCACCGTCATCTCGCAAGGCTCCACATACAGGGACGCCGTAACCAACAGCGCCAACAGTATCAACAAAGCCATATACGGCGGTCATGTTTACGTGCGTTTTCTTTCCGAAGCGACAGCCAGACAGGGCATAGCCGGCTTGCTTGATTTTGTATTGCGGGACCATCTCACGGATGAAACGCCGCTCATCATGGTGGTGAAGGGCGATGATCCTTTAAGCATTTACCAATGCGATACGGGATTGTCCGATTCCGTCGGCGTTTATATCAAAGGCTCGTCCGTTTCCCAAACCAAAGCGACTTCAACGTCAGTATTTCCCACAACATTGGATTTTGTCAAGGATTTTCTCAGCGACGCAAAACAGCCCGTCGCAGGCGTTGTCAATATCGTCAGCACCGAAGAAGAAAAGCCCTCGGGCAATCCGGATGGCGGATCGTCATCCGGAAAAAGCGGCAGAATACTGGTTGAAGGGCTGGCCGCGTTCCGCGACGACAAGCTGGTCGGCTTTTTCAACGCCGAAGAAACGCGCGCTTACAACATCATATTGGGAGAGGTCAGAACAGCGGTGATCTCCGTTCCTTTTCTGAATAGTTATGTGGTTTGCGAAGTCACGAAAGCCGCAGCGGATATCACAGCCAAAATCGAAAACAACGGTTTCACATTCAATGTGAAAATCAAAGCCAGTATGCGCATACTGGCAAACGCAACGGAGGAAGATATCAGCGAAGCCGACGCGACAACGAAAATCGAAAAGGCGTTCAATGAATACCTTTTGCCCCAAATTGCGTCCGCCGTCGAAAAAGCGCAGCGAGAATTCAAGAGCGATATTTTTGGTTTCGGCAAAAGCGTCCATAAACAATATCCGGATAAATGGAAAAAGATCAGGACGGAATGGGACGACATCTTTTCAAAATCCGCCGTCACAATTTCCGTCGAATCTTCCGTTTATCAAACCGGAGAAATCAGAGACAGTTTGCTCTCGGAATTTTCGGAGGATTGAACGATGAACAAACCTGTCATTACGACTGTACAGCTTTTGATGCTTGCGGCGGGAAGCGCGCTTGTATTCCCTTATACCTTTATGCCGATATTGAGCACGCCTGCTGCGAATCAGGATGTTTGGGCGGTGCTTCTTCTCGCATTCGTATATATCTTGATAATCAACGCGCCTCTTTTGTTTTTGATGAATCGATTCAGAGGGCTCACCATCAACCAGACGATTGATATGATAGCCGGTAAAATTCTTGGAAAGCCCGCCGTCATGATTTTTATCCTTTTTTTCATGTATTGTTACATCGCCTGCTCGCTCATCACGACGCATTTTATCAATTCCTACCTCTTTTCCGCCACGCCGCGATGGATGCTGATGCTCTTTATGACCGTCCCCGTCTGCTATGCGGCTTACAAAGGAGCGGGAACAATTGGCCGCCTGTCCGTATTTCTTGTGCCTCTTTTCATGCTGACTATCATATTCTTTACGCTGTTCGGCATCCACAATATGGATTTTTCCGTATTCTCGCCTGTATTGACAGATTCATCATTTATCGGCCTGAATTGGAGTGCGTTTTTGACGGCGGCGCGTTATTCGGAGATTCTGATTTTCTTCGTTTTCTCATTTTATTTAAACAAAAAATCCAGCATCAACAAAACTTATGCGGTTGCGCTTATCGTTTTCGGCGTTTTCTATATGCTTATCCTCATTCCGACAATCGCCGTGCTAGGCGTCGATTTTGCAAAAATGTCCTGGAATCCGTACTACGTTTTCACGCGCCAGGTCAACGCGTTCAGCTTTTTGGAGCGTCTGCAGGCCTTAAATACGCTGGCATGGTTTCCCGTCACCATACTCAAGCTGACAATCTATCTATTTATGGCTTGCCGCGTATTGTCCGTCATGTTTAAGGCGAAATCCCATAACCGGTTCGTCGTGCCGCTGGCGGCACTCGGTTTTATTGCCTGCAATATTCCTTTGCTCAGCAATTCGGATACAATCAAGCTCTTGAGCTCCAATTATGTATTTCCGTGGGTCATACTGCCCGCGATATTCGTTCTGCCTCTGCTGCTCGCGGCAGTCTATCTGCTCAGAAGAAAGAAACTCGATCCAATGATCAAAAAAGCGCAGAGCCATCCGGTGTCCGAGAAGGGCTGACAGCGGAAAATGACCAAGCTCCGGTCATTGCCGCGCCCGTCCGCAGTGCGCAAACACTTACGGTGCGATCGGATACCGGCCCGTGCGGCAGCCTTTGCCCGAATCGGACCGGTACTGACCCGGTGAAGCCTGCGTTTTCATTTTTCCCTCCGCCGCGGCATTACTTGCTTTCGGTTCCGCCGCTAAGGCATACATCGTTGATTCTTTTCTGCTTTTCGGCAAGATCGGCAAGCGTGACGCTGTCTACAACCGAGTTGACGGCTTCCCCAAGCTGCTTCCATAAATCAAGCGCGACGCATCTAGCGCAACGCGGGCATTCGTTCGGCTCGTCCTCCATACAGGCAACCGGCAAAAGACTGCCTTCTATCAGCCTCAGTATCATCCCTGCCGTATAGCTTTCAGCCGGCATCGCCAGCTTATATCCGCCCTGAGCGCCGCGTGCGCTTTTCACAAATCCGGCGCGGCTCAGCATGGTGACGATTTGTTCCAAGTATTTGTCGGAAATCCCCTGCCTAGCGGCAATGCTCTTTATTGTTACAAATTCGCCTTCCGGCGCCATTGCAAGGTCCACCATCATCCTCAGCGCATAACGCCCGCGCGTCGAAATCTTCATTTCTTCCTCCGTCGTCGCAATGATAGTCTGATTATATGATATGTTTGGTATGAATTCAACCAGCAAACGCGGTCTGTTTTGCCATAACCGGATACACCGCATTGTTATTCATATCCGTTGAAAAGTGGTATAATAAAACAAATCCTTTCACGAGAGGTTCCGCTTATGTGTGATACGATATGCGTCCTTCCCTCTTGGTCCGAAACCCGGACGTCGATGCTCGCGAAAAACAGCGATCGGGAGCCGAACGAACCGCACATTGTCCGCTATTATCCGCCGCGTCATCACGCCGATAACACCATGCTTGATTGCACTTATATCCGTATCCCTCAGGCCGCGCATACCAATGCCGTGCTTTTGTTTAAGCCGGACTGGATATGGGGTGCGGAAATGGGCGTTAACGAGCATGGCGTCGCGATCGGCAATGAAGCCGTATTCACCAAAGCAAAAAACAGCCGCGAAGCGCTGACAGGCATGGATCTGCTGCGTCTTGGCCTTGAACGCGGCAATTCCGCGGAGCAAGCGCTCGATGTGATCATCCGGCTGCTGTCGAAGTTCGGGCAGGGCGGAAACTGCGGTTACACCAAAGATTTCCGTTACGACAACAGCTTCTTGATATGCGACACAGCCGGTGCGTACATACTTGAAACGGCCGGCAAAAATTACGCCGTTCAAGACGTCAGGGATAAGGCCGCCATTTCCAACAGGCTTTTTATCCGCAAGGATTACACGAAAGCGGCGGGCATTCGGCAAGGCGGTGATTTCGCCGGACATTTTGCCGAGCCGGTGTTCTCTCATTTCGCCAAAGGCCGGCAGAGAAGAACCCAGTCTCTTTGCGCCATTGAAAACGGTCCTGTCGGCGTATCGCAGTTGATAGCAGCGCTCCGCACGCACACGCCGCGTTTCAATGGGCACGAATTTGAACGCGGTGACGTCGGCAGCGTCTGCATGCACGCGGGAGGACGCATCGGCGACCAGACCACCGGCAGCTTTGTCGCCGTGCTGCGAAAAGACGCGCCGATGACGGTTTGGGCGACCGGCGCTTCCATCCCCTGCATCGCCGCGTTCAAGCCCGTCTTCTTCGGTATTGCCGAACCGCCCGTTTTTGATGACGACAGCCGTGCACGCGGCTACTGGCTCCGCCGCGAGCACATCCATCGCGCCATACTTGCGGGCAAAATTGACGCCGGCAGTTACCGCGCAAGGCGCGATGCGCTGGAAGCCGAATGGCTGGCCGAAGAAGCGCGCCTTTTTTCCGGCGGAATACCGTCCGCCGAAACGCTCCGCGCATTCGCCGCAAAAGCCTCGGCACAGGAGCAAGCCCTCGTCGATGAATTTTCGCGCGGCGACTGGAACGACATGCCCGGAAACCGCTATTTTTCAAGATACTGGCGCAAGCATAACGCCATGCTGAAATAAAAACAAATATTTTTAATCAAAAAAAATCGGGGTGACATCTTGAAGAATCAGTTTGAGGATGCGCAAAAAAGCTTAGCCAAATCATTTCAGACCATATATGAGGAACAGGAACTGCTTGCAAAAGTGATCGAGTTCTTCCCCTATCCGATACAGATTTTCTCCGCTGATGGAACATCGATAATGATTAACAAAGCGGCATTGGAGAAGATAGGCATAAAAAGCGTGGAATCCCATGTGGGTATATACAATGTTTTCGACGACCCCATTTTGCAGCAACAAGGTGTTGTGGACCAGATCAGGCAGGTATTAACAGGCAAAATCATATATCTTAACGATGTCAGCGCGTCTTATCGTGATTTAATGCGGTATTATGATATGGAAGACAGGGATATACAGACAATCACATCAAGTGTGACGAATTTCCCTTTGGGAAATGCTGATGGTAAAGTTGACTATTTTGCCTCCGTTTTCATCTATATTAAAACATACCGGGGTAGAGAAGAAATTGGATTGGCGAAACAATACATCGAATCGCATTGGCAGGAGCCTTTTAACCTGAGCGAAACGGCAAGAGCGGCTTGTTTCAGCAAGGCGCATTTCACCAAGCTGTTTAGAAAACATACCGGTGTGACACCGCATGAGTATTACATGAATTTTAAAATCGGCAAATTGAAGGAAAAATTACTGGATACCAATCTTTCCGTCGCACAGGTCTTTGCCGCCTGCAACTTGAATTATAACGGACATTCCGCCAAATTGTTTAAAGAGAAGGTTGGCGTTTCCCCTTCTGTATATCGGAAAATGTTAAAATAAATCTTTCTATTTCGTAAACAGCAAGATGAGGCCGGGCTTTGTTCTCGTATAAAAGCCCGCCTTTTTATTCAAAATAACATTTTTCTTACTCGATATAAGCATATCCAGCCTATCCCATACAGTCTGTCAGCCAATATACTGTTGAAAGCGATTATCATATTTCAGATGGAGATTCAACGCGCTGTCATCGTCATAGATAAATCTCCCAAATATGCAGATGCTTGCATTATATTAACCACATAGGAGTAGATTTTATGAAAAGATCCTTGATATTGCTCTTGCTTCTTTTGATGATGCTCACTGGCTGCAAAAGCGGCAATGGGGCCACAATACCTCAGCCATCCGATCAGCCCTCGGTATCTCCAGCAGAGGAAGCTATCCGTATTCAGCCTGAAAAACTCCTGCTTTTTGTCGGAGAAACAGCTTCTCTTGTTTGCCAAAACGCATCAGAACAAGCCGTTTCGGATATCAAATGGTCGGTTGACGACGAAAGGATAGCCACCATTACGAGCGACGGCACAGTAACGGCTGTTGCAAAAGGCGTAACCACGGCTGCTGCCACGCGGGGCGGCGTTAAGGCGAGCTGTCAAATCACAGTGGAGGAACAAAACATGCTGGCCGCCGACGGTGCAAAGATAGAAATCGACGATAAGATGGAAAATGTTATTGCACAGGATGGCACCGATTGCACCATGACGTTTGAGATGCAGGCCGAAAGCACCAACGGTGTTTTCAAAGGCCAGGCTATGCTGCAATCCATTGGGGTAAAGAATGCCGGGGGCAGCATACCTGCCGCCGGGATGCTTGAGCTTGTATCAAAGGCGGAATTTACTCTTGAACCGGTTGCTGAAGAAAAACCGTCTGCCGGCGATGAGATTGATCTGGCGCCGTTGGTGAATGTCGATTATCGAGGAAAAGGAACCTTTCGTTTCATAATGACTGATGTGGGATTTATGGCATTGGAAACGGAAGTGCAGGAGAATGACATGTTTCTCGACATACCATTTGAAATCACGGTGACGGGAAACAGCGTTGGCATCAGCTTTAATGCGCCGGACGGACAGCTGCTCAGCTTTCAGGGGAATCTTGTGCCTTAGCTTCAACCAGGAGGAAAAGGGCTGACTCAATAGGGCTTTATCTGCCCGTTCAGGTAGCACCGATAAGGTAGCGCCGATAATTTTGTATATTCTCCTCGCTCCTCATTGAGATGTCGCATCAAGCTCTTTTTCCTTTCTACCATTCCAAAAAGACTTCCGTTGTTTTACTCTATCTGACAACGGAGGTTTACACAATTCGTGAAACAGTCTCTGTCTTTCCCTTCAAATTGACACCTTTTTCGTTGCAACATTCTGCATCCTATACTGACTGTTTTTGGGGGCTCATCATTCGCGCTTCATCTTAATAGCCATGTTTTTTTATTTTTTCGATATGGTACTGCATTTTTTCTCCTCGTATAATAATGTTCGTATTTTGATTGTCCATACAGGACAGTTACAGTACAATGCAAGCAGCGGATAG
>JAJUJH010000039.1 GCA_029265435.1 Clostridiales bacterium | reverse complement strand
CCAGAGTCTGCCAAACATCGCAGAATCGCTGATCCTCGGCGTGGACACAAAGCCGGAGCCTGGGTCGCGAAACGGCCCCTCAGTCAGATACTGCAGCACTTGTATCATCGCGTAGTTAAGCATCAGCGTCACGACCATCTCGTTGACTTTGAAGAATATTTTAAGGATAGCGGGGATCAGCGCAAACGCCATTCCAGAGACAATGCCAATCAATAGGCACACGATAACATGCAGCAATGGCGTAAGCCCAGTGATCATGTACCCTGCAATGCCAGCTGTGAAGCCCCCCAGCAGCATCTGGCCCTCCACGCCCATGTTGTAGATGCCTGCCTTAAAAGTGACCGCGATGGCCAAGCCTGTGAGGATCAGCGGTGCGGCATTGTGCAACGTTTTGAGTATGCCGGCGGCTGTAAACAGCGACTTGCCGATCATGATGCGATAGACCTCCCATGGGTCCTCACCGATGAACAACATCAATACGGCCCCCAATACAAACGCCAGCAATACTGGCAGGATAGAGTTGGCAATGCCCACTAGAAGCTTGTATACTTTGTTCATTGTCAATCAGCCCTTTCTATTTCACACCTGCCATAAGCAGCCCAATTTCTTCTTTGGTGCAGCAGAAGCCTTCCAGTTCCCCGATGATCTCGCCCTTATACATGACGATGATCCGATCGGACAGGCGCATGATCTCGCTGAGTTCGCTGGAGATCAGCAGCACTGCTTTTTTTTGCTCACGGTATTCCAGCAACTTGCCATGGATATATTCGATGGAGCCGATGTCGACTCCACGCGTGGGCTGATTAGCCAATAATACCTTGGGATTGGCCGAAAACTCCCGAGCAATGATGATCTTCTGCGCATTGCCGCCCGAAAGTTGCGACACGTTCCCCTTAATATCCGAAATACGGATATCGTAATGTTTAACCATCTCTTCCCGCTTCTTCTCAATCTGCTTTTTTCGCAATATGCCGTAACGGCACACGTCCTTCTGGTCATGATACCCGGCAATGAGATTGTCCGCAATCGTCATGTCCCGGCAAAGGCCCTGCTCAAACCGGTCCTCCGGAATGATAGAGATACCGGAGCGCCGGAGTTCCTTGGGCCAGAAATTAGTGATCTCCCGGTCGTACAAATATACCCTGCCTTTGGTGCTACGCATCAGCCCTGTCAATACTTTAGAGAGTTCGCTCTGCCCATTACCTTCTACGCCCGCAATACCCAGTATCTCGCCTTCGCGAATTTCAAAGCTGACGTCTTTGACGACCTCCTTGCCGTCGCTGTTTGAAGTGGAAAGATGCTCCACACGATAGGCTACAAGGCTATGTGACAGGTCTGCAGCACAGCATTTGTGCACCACCACTTCGCGCCCAACCATCAGCCGGGATATCTCCGCTTCGTCAGTCTTTGTTTTCTCCAGCTCGCCCACCACCTTGCCGCGTTTGATGACGGTGATGGTGTCTGCAAGCGCCATGACCTCCCGTAGCTTGTGTGTGATGACGATAATGGTCTTGCCCTGACTTTGCAGCTCCTTGAGGCTAACGATAAGCTCGTCCACCTCCTGTGGCGTCAGCACCGCAGTGGGCTCGTCGAGTATCAGAATATCTACCTCGCGGTAAAGCATTTTTAATATTTCGACGCGCTGCTGTTGTCCGACAGATATGTCCTCTATCTTTGAGTTGGCGTCAAGGTTAAACTTATACTTATCAATAACCTGCTGAACCAACTGAATTTCCTGTTTTTTATCCACTAGAGGAAAATGAATCTCCCCATTTCCGATTCTAATTCGTCGGTCCTTCTCGATACCGAGCACCACATTCTCATAAATGCTTAAACTGGGTACCAGCTTAAAATGCTGATGAGCCATACCAAGCCCTTCGCGGATCGCATCCAGCGGCGACTTAAAATGCACTTCCTTTCCATTGATCAGGATTTGGCCGCTCGTCGGCTTCAGCAGGCCGTACAGCATATTCATCAGCGTGGTTTTACCCGCGCCATTCTCCCCCACAATGGCTTTTATTTCGCCTTTTTTTACGCTGAGGCTGATATTATCGTTGGCTGTAAAGTCACCAAACCGTTTGGTCAGATTGTGAATTTCAATTGCATTCATGGGCCATGTTTTCTCCTCAACTTAGGGTCTCGCCTGCGGTAAACCGCCCAGAGCCAGGTTCGTCACCCGGTTCTGGGCGCTTTTCGACTGTATATTCACACTACTGACCGCTTACTTGAGCAAATGTCACGTTGCTCAGGGTGTCAAGGGTCTCGCCTGCCTGAGCATCGGTCACGACGATGGTGCCATCCGCGATCTTTGATGCTACATCGGCAACATATGCTTTGATCTCATCCCACTTAGTCTTACCGCTCTCCTGAACCGCTGCGCCGATGGTAGCCAGATCCGTAATACCCGTAGCGCCGGAGCCAAGGCTATAGAAAATGGATTGGCCGAGATGCTCGGACAAAGTGCCCTCAATGAGCGCCTTGGAAAGCTCATAGACAGGAACTTCGGTGTTCTTTAAAACGCTTGTCAACACATAACCCGGTTGATCCGCATCCCTATTCGCATCCACTTGGACAGCCAGCTTCTTAACTTCGTTAGCCTTGGCCGTTACACCGTCACCCACCGTACCGGCGCAGGCGAATACAACGTTTGCACCCTGCGAATACATTGTGTTTGCAATCTGTGAACCGGTAGCTGAATCAGAGAATCCAGCGGAGTAATCAGAATAGTACGAGTATTTTTTCCCCATCTCGGAAGCCACGTAGTTCACGCCTTCCGCAAAGCCATAGCTGAACACAGTGATGCCCGCAGAATTTGTACCTCCGATGAAGCCTACCGTCCGGCCGCCTTCATCGACAGGGGTCAGTGCATAGCTGTCGCCGAACAGCACATCTTGGTTCTCAATCACCTGAGCAGACAGCACACCGGCAAGGAAAGAAGCTTCGTGCACATCAAATAGCACCGAAATTACATTGGGCTGTATGGTGTTGCCCGCTTCATCTTTGTTGGGCTCTGCGTTGAAGACCACGAACGTCGTATCCGGATACTGTGCCGCAATCGCCTGTTCGCCGCCCACGCCGTTGATTAGCGCTTCAAAGTTGTACTCGAGCGAAAAAATCAAATCATAACCTTCTTCAGCCAGCGCAGCGAGAGCACCGTCGATATCTTCCGTCTCAACGACCTTGGTCTCTACACCAAATTCGGCCTTTAATTTGTCAAGTCCCTTAACAGCGGATTGGTTATAGCCGTTATCATTTTGGCCCGCAGCCGACGTAATTACCGCAATCTTAACATCTGCCGCAGCAGGGCTAGGGCTGGCTTCAGCAGTTTGCTCACTGCCGGAGGGCTGGCTGCTAGCCGTTTCGGATAGCTTCGATGATTCTTCGCAGGCCGCAAGGGCAAAGATCATGATAGCCGCCAACATCATACCCACAAGAATTTTGAGTGTCTTTTTCATTGGTTCCTCCTGAATATTCTTATTTTTTTACTTATTGATGTAAAATTTGAATTTATCTGTTCGGTAATGACACTTAAACAGCTCCACCGGAACTTCCTTGCCTTTAATGACCCCGTAGGTGATTCCGCTGAACAAAAGCACCGGCTGGCCTTCATTGATCTGCAAATAGTCTGCGACATCATCATAGGCGATCATGGCCTCAAACATACGGGTAGAACGGGTGAATTTTACGCCAAACTCTGTTTCCAGTATTTTGTATAGAGAGTCCTTGCTAAAATCGTGTTTTTCAATGCCTTCGAAGTACTTGTATGGGAGCGTCGCAATTGTGGTATTAAGCGCTTCATCATCGGCGTAGTAGATACGGTGCAGCTCAAAGACATCTGCGTTGTCGTTTATTTCAAGCTTTCTGGCCCTCTGCTTGTCGCATTTAATAATCTGCTGGCTGATTACCTTCCGACCAGGAGTCAGTCCAAGATTCTTTATGGCATCGGTGCAACTGGCCATGGAAATCAAATCCTGCTTTAACGAATTACCTTTGACAAACGTGCCCTTCCCATGGACGCGATAAAGATAGCCTTCGTTGACCAACTCGTCGATTGTGCGGCGTACCGTAATACGGCTGACGTTATTTTGAGCTACCAGTTCATATTCGCTTGGAATGGCCTCCCCTTCTTTGACTTCCTCGTTCTCGATCATTTCAATGATTTTGTGTTTCAGGACATAATATTTCGGCAGTTTATCGTACATATGCACCTCCGCCTTAATTTGAAAATTCCAAACTTGTTATGATGTCATAACAAGTTCACAGCCATAGTACTATATAAAAAAATACATGTCAAGTATGCAAAATGCCTCATAAGAAAAAACGTCGAAAATATCCTCGTTCCCTCATAGGAAAATTACGTTGAAAATCTGACTTTTAGATCAGATGATCGAAGGTGGGGGGCGGCAGAAACAAGTAACAAATATACGAAATGTGGCATAGGGAAATAAACAGAGATAAATGCCTGATATGTCTTTTCTCAGAGCAGGTAATACTCCTAAAATCACTGTAACTAAGATAGATTAGTTTTCCGCTTTATAAACGCTCAGCGTTATTAAACGCTCAGCGAAAACCGCTAATCCACACAAGCAGTTCTTCGAACGTCATTTCCCCCGCGCCGAGGCGTCTCCCGGCTGTTACAATGTCATTGTCTCCGCAATTCAAAGGCGCGCCGTTGACCTCCAGAAATGTGAGCAATACAAGCATGGCGGTACGGACGTTTCCGCCTTGAAACGGACGGCCGCAAGCGATGGCGAGAGCAAGCCGCGCGGCTTCGGCATCAGGACCGAAACCCGTGCCGTCGTTTGAATTAAGCCGCGTGTTTGCAAGGCGCTGAAGCATCGATTCGCTGCGGATGCCGGCCACGCCGCCTGCTTCCACCACAAGAAGTCCGTGAAGCGCTTTGATTTGGTCAACGCTCAGTCGTTTCACAGCTGTTCAAAGGCATGGCGGTGTTTTTTGACGTTTTTAACCGCCACGCGCATGACATCCTCATCGTCCGCCGCCTGCTCCCGCTCATTCACGCTGAATTTTGTAACAATATAGCGGGGCGCGTCGTTTTTGAATATTACCGCCACGCCGGTTGCATCAACCAAGCGCATCACGCGTGAAAAATCCGCCGCCGCGTCCGCCGCAGACACCACGCTTTCGGTATCGATAATCACGGCCGCACCTCCTTAACCATATTATTCCCATAGAAAACGACGGCCTATGCGCATAAACCATATCCTTTTTCCGCTTCATCTTCACGATGATAGCCACAAATTGACTCTATCTATTTTCCCGATGTATGTTACAATAGGGGCATGAAGCGATTTCGTATTTGCAGCATCGTCATCCCGCTTTGTCAGGCGGCGCATCATCGCAAATGCCCGCCGCTTCGTTGCAAATATGAAAAGCCCGAAGCGTTATGTCGGCTCTGTCAAGCGGACGTAGCGTTTTTTAGACTGAGGGGAAAAGAGGAAACGCGGATATAAAACTCCGCAGCATACTGTCAATAAAGCTAAAAATATCATTTGTGGGCATGACGGGCTTTGCCCGCGCCCGCCCACACCTTGCGGTTTTGCGCCGTTTCGAGCTTGCGAGGAACAAGCAAAACCGCAAGGTGTCGCAAAACCTAAGGTTTTTCGACAATCAGACGCGGGTATAAACCCCCGCGGAAGTATGGAAAATTGAAAAAAGGAGGCTGTCATAATGCCCGCATATTTAACACACAGAGCCGCAGGAGAAAGAGTGCTTGAACAGCTCGGCAGCGGCGTCGTCCCGCACAAGATGGCTTACTTCCTTGGCTGTCAGGGGCCAGACATGCTGTTTTTCAGAAACTATCAGCCGTGGCTGAAGTCAAAAGAGAGCCTGTCGCTCGCGATTGCGATGCACAGCGAAAACGTCAGAAGCGAGATGGCCAACGCGCTTGATTTCGCGCGCGAATACGACAAAGACGACAAGGATGAGCTCGTTTCGTATATGGCCGGATTCATCACCCACTACGCGATCGATAAAAACGCGCATCCTTTTGTGTACGGCAAAGCCGGCAAAGACACGAATATCCATCACGGCATTGAATTTATGTGGGACAGCTACACCGCCAAGGAGCAGTGGGGCATCGATCCGCAGCATTTTGACGCGCCCTCCGAGATACTTTATGACGACGTCGGAGAAGGCATATGCGCATGGTATAAAACCGTCGCGAACGACGTATACAAAAAGGTAATCTCGCTCGATGTGGCGCGCCAGGCACAGCGGCATTTTGCTAAAGCGAAAAAGGCGCTGTCCGATATCAACTTTGCCGGAAAACTGCTGATCCATATCATCAGCGCCACCACCGGGTTTGACGCCCGGCGCATGCTGTATCCCGAGCGGCGCGACGAGACATGGTTTACCAAAGAGGAATACGCTAAGATGCAGGAAATGATCGCGAAGGGCGTCAATGAAAGCTGCGAAATGATCCGTTTTGCGCTTGAATATATCGGCGGCCAGCCAAAGGAACTGCCCGAATGGTTCGGCGACCTGAATTTCGCGGGCGCGGCGGTGACGGCATAGGGTTTGCCGGCAGGCAAAAACCAAACAGCCTCTTCCCGCCGCCTCCCAAAACATCTGAATCGCCTCAATAAAGGCTAATCAAAGAGCGCGGAAGCCCAAGGACAGCGTCCTCAACAGTTTGCGTTTTTTCCTAACGGGGAAAGGCAGACTGTCAATAAACTGAAGAATAATATTACTTTGGGCAAGACGGGCTTTGCACGCACCGCCCACATCTTGCCGTTTTGCGCCGTTTCAAGCTTGCAAGGAACGAGCAAAACCGGAAAGCTGGCTGAAAACCGAAGGTGCAAGCTGCGCCTTCTCCTTATGGGGAAGGATTTTTTGTATGAATATCCGGATACGGCCAAGCAGCCTTTTACCGCACCTGCCCGCTGCCGCGTATGATGTATTTGATCGTCGTGAGCTCCTTTAATCCCATCGGACCGCGCGCATGCAGCTTCTGCGTACTGATGCCGATCTCGGCGCCGAAACCAAACTCGTTGCCGTCCGTAAACCGCGTGGACGCATTCACATACACCGCCGCCGCGTCCACCCTCTCCAGAAACGCCTCGGCATTCCTGTAGCTTTCCGTCACGATCGCTTCCGAATGCTTGGTGCCGTAACGATTGATATGGGCGATCGCCTCGTCAAGGCTTCCGACCACCTTCACCGCAAGGATATAGTCGTTGTATTCGGTATAATAATCGTCTTCGGACGCCGCTTTCACGCCGATAACGGCGCGCGTCTTCTCGCAGCCGCGAAGCTCCACGCCTTCCAGACGTTTTTGCATGGCCGGCAGGAAGGCCTGCGCAACCGCTTCGTGGACCAGCAGCGTTTCCGCCGCGTTGCAAACCGACGGACGGCTCATCTTCGCGTTATGGATGATGTTTAGGCCCATCTCGATATCGGCGCTCTCGTCGATATATACATGGCAGTTGCCCGTTCCTGTCTCAATGACCGGAACCGTCGCGTTTTTGACGACGGATTGTATCAGCCCCGCGCCGCCGCGCGGTATCAGCACGTCTATGATGCCGTTCAGCCCCATCATATACGTCGCCGCTTCGCGCGACGTATCGTCAATGAGCTGGATCGCGTCTTCGGGTATCCCAGCGGATGCCGCCGCCCCGCGCAGCACGTTCACCACCGCGATATTGGAATGGATAGCGTCGCTGCCGCCGCGCAGCACCACAGCATTGCCCGTTTTTACGCACAGCCCCGCCGCGTCGGACGTCACGTTCGGACGGGCTTCGTATATGATGCCCACCACGCCCAGCGGCACGCGCTTCGCCCCTATCGACAGTCCGTTGGGCCGCAGAGCCGTATGGATCACTTCGCCGACGGGATCGTCCAGTTGCGCGACGCTTTCAAGCCCCTCCGCCATGCTTTCTATGCGTTTATCACTCAACGCCAGCCGGTCGAGCATGGCTTTCGACGTGCCTTTTTCGCGTCCCGCCGCGAGGTCCTTCTCATTTTCGGCGAGTATATATGCGGCACTGCCGCGCAAAGCCTGCGCCATCGCAAGAAGCGCCGCGTTTTTCTTTGCGCTGCCCATACAGCCGAGGACGACGGACGCGGCTTTTGCCGCCTTAGCTTTATCCAAAACGTGCTGCATAACGTTTCCTCCATTAAGCGTTGAAATATATCTGATATTATAGCGCCAATTGCAGCCAAAGTCACGCCGTTGTATAATGAATATTCACGGAGGACGATATGACGCTTGACGGACTGACTCTGCACGATATAACCGAAGAATTGAAAAACGTCGCAATCGGCTGCAAGATTGATAAGGTGCATCAGCCGCAGCCCGATACGATTGTGCTCGCCTTGCGCGCGCCCGGAAAAAACCCAAGGCTGTTGATCTGCGCCGGTGCGTTTGATTCACGCCTGCATGTCACGGAGCAAAAGTACCCCAATCCTGCGTCTCCGCCTATGTTCTGCATGTTTTTGCGCAAGCACTTGACCGGCGCAAAGATCACCCATATCGAGCAGGCGGGGCTGGAGCGAATCGTCAATATCGGCCTTGAAGCGAAGGACGAAATGGGCCATGCGCGCCCGATGACGCTTATCGCCGAGCTGATGGGCAAATACTCCAATGTGATGCTGACGGAAAACGGCGTCATTCTGGACAGTCTCCGCCATGTGACGCACGCGGTAAGCCGTGTCCGCAGCGTACTGCCGTCTTTGCCGTACGAACCGCCTCAGTCCGCAAAGCTCAATCCGCTGACTATATCGCGCGCCACACTCGTGGAAATGCTGCAAAAGAAGGGAAACGCGAAAATCAAGGCGTATCTCTCCTCGTTCCTTCAGGGGATATCCGGGCAAACGGCGGACGAACTGCTCTTCCGATATATGCCCGAAGGGTACGAAAACCTTCCGAGAGAGGCCGAAAGGCTCGCAGATATCATCCTGGAATTTTTCAGCCAGCCGCCGCAGCCCACCATGTATCTGCGAAACGGCGTGCCGTTTTTTTACGCTTCCAAGCCGTATTTGAGCGCGGCGGCCGACGAAGCCGTTTCATTCCAGAGCGCCAACGCGATGGCGGACGCATATTACGGGCGTTTGCGGGAACTCGAAGCGCTGTCACGCAAACGCGACGCGTTGCATCGCATTGTGCAAAAGCAGCTCGACAAGCTCGTCCAAACGCGGCAGAAGCAGCAGGAAACGCTGGAGCAGGCAGACAAAGCCGAGGAATACAAAATGCGCGGCGATCTGATCACCGCCAACATATACCGCATATCACGCGGAACAGCGGCGCTCGTTGCGCAGGATTATATGACGGGGCGGGAGGTCGTGATCCCTCTGGATACGCGGCTGTCCCCCGCCGCCAACGCGCAGCAGCAATACAGGAAATACAACAAGCTGCGCCAAAGCATCGAGATCACCGCGTCGCGCATGGCGCAGACAACGGCCGACATCGCGTTTCTCGAAAGCGTCCAGCTCTCCATTGACGCCTGCGAAACGGCCGACGAGCTTTCGGAAATCGACTATGAGCTTGGCAAGGCGGGTTTCGCGCCCAAAAAGCATCCGGCCGAACGCGCCGCACAGACGCCGTCTCAGCCCCATAAGTTCTTATCGTCCGACGGCTATACGATACTCGCGGGCAAAAACAACCGTCAGAACGATCTGCTCACGATGAAAACCGCCGCGCCGGACGACATATGGCTGCACACCAAAGACATACCCGGCGCTCATGTGCTGATCCTGAACGCCAAAGGAAATGCTCCCGGCTCGACGCTTTATGAAGCGGCCGCCATCGCCGCAACATTAAGCAAGGCCAAAGGCGGCGCAAAGGTGGCGGTGGATTACGCGCCGCGTAAAAACGTGCGCAAGCCGAACGGCGCAAAACCCGGCATGGTGGTATACGAAGGGTATCACACCATCATGGCAAGCCCCGACAAAGCGCTGTTTGAAAAGCTCAAGCGATAATCGTCTGTTTCCGATCCG
Organism: Clostridiales bacterium; assembly: GCA_029265435.1. Classification (GTDB taxonomy): domain Bacteria; phylum Bacillota; class Clostridia; order Christensenellales; family SZUA-584; genus SZUA-584. The sequence goes on along the minus strand of JAJUJH010000039.1, from coordinate 6,475 downwards.
ATAACAAAAAAGACCCCTTAAGGGCCTTTTTCTTTTACTTGACTTTTTCGGTCATTTCGTTTTCCGGAACGTCATCCGCGTCTTCGACAGTCGCGATAGCTCCTTTTGTGAAAACGAGCCGGACCTTGTCGGGCATCGCTTCAATTGTCACAAGGTCTTCCTTCACCGCCACCACTTTACCGTACATGCCGCCGATGGTTTTAATCATCTTTCCCGGCTTGATGCTGTCCATCAATTGCTGCATTTGCTTCTTTCTTTTCCTCTGCGGAATGATCATCAGAAGAATGAAAACAACAAATATGGCGACCAAAGGCAATAGCTGCCCAAGAGTGTTCGCTGTTTGCTGATCCATATGATAACCTGCCTTTTAAAGATATCTTGGATAATATACTATATGAGCAAGTCCCAATAATCAACTGTTTTTTTCATAAAACAAGACCGTTCGCAGAAAATTCATTTTTAAAGCGCATTCTTTTGTTTTAAGGCCGCGCCGAACGAGAAAACCCGGTAAGATGAACGGCGTCGGAAAAAACCGGCGCTCGGCATACAACCGTGACGCTTTAATCGTGGTAATGCGCAAAAAAATCGTCTTTAAACGCCGCAAACCGGTCTTCTTCTATCGCCGTCCGGATATCCTTGACGAACTGTATCGTCGCGTGGACGTTATGGATGGAGAGCAGCGTCGCTCCGAGTATCTCGCCCGCTTTTATCAGATGGCGCACGTACGCCCGCGTGAAATTCCGGCAGGTGTAGCACGTGCAGCCTTCCTCGATCGGGGAAAAATCCCGCGCGTATGCGGCGTTGCGTATCACAAGCCGGCCGCGCCGGGTGAGCGCCGTGCCGTTGCGCGCCACGCGCGTCTGCAGAACGCAGTCGAACATATCCACGCCGCGCGCTACTCCGTCCACAATGCAGTCGAAAGATCCCACGCCCATCAGATAGCGCGGCTTGTTTTGGGGCAGCAACGGCGTTGTGATTTCAAGCATCTCGTTCATGAGAGGCTTCGGCTCGCCGACGGACAAGCCGCCGATCGCGTTGCCCGGCAAGTCCATCGCGGCGATAACGCTTGCGCTCTCTTTTCTCAAATCGGCATACAGACCGCCCTGAACGATGCCGAACAGCGCCTGATCCTCGCGCGTTTTGGCCTTGACACAGCGCTGCGCCCAGCGGTGCGTGCGCTCCATTGCGGCGGCGGCCTCATTGTATTCCGCCGGATACGCAATGCACTCGTCAAATGCCATAATGATATCCGCGCCCAGCGCCTGCTCGATTTCCATCACCTTTTCGGGCGTCAGCATGTGCCGCGAACCGTCAAGGTGAGACTGGAATGCCGCGCCTTCCTCCGAGATTTTGCGAAGCGCCCCCAGCGAAAACACCTGAAAGCCGCCGCTGTCCGTAAGTATCGGCCTGTCCCAGTTCATAAAACGGTGCAGCCCGCCCGCTTCGGCCACAAGATGATGGCCCGGCCGCAGATACAGATGATAGGTATTCGATAGGATGATCTCCGCGCCGGCCGCCTTCACCTGATCGGGCGTGAGCGCCTTGACGGTGGCCTGAGTGCCGACCGGCATAAAAACGGGCGTCTCAATCACGCCGTGCGGCGTTTCAAAGCTGCCCCTGCGCGCCATCGTTTTTTTGCATGTTTTTATCAGCGTAAAATGAAAGGACATCGTTCCTCCAAAGCGGAATAAAATAAAAGCGCCGCGTCCTCCTGGTCACAACAGCAGCATCGCATCTCCGAAGCTGAAGAAGCGGTACCTTAAGCGGACAGCTTCGTTGTAAAGCGCCAGTGTCCGCTCACGCCCCGCAAACGCGGATACAAGCATGATGAGCGTGGATTCGGGCAGATGGAAGTTTGTCAGAAGCGCGTCCACGGCTTTGAAGCGGTAGCCGGGCTTGATGAAAATATCCGTCCAGCCGCTGCCCGCATGGATAACGCCGTTTTTATCAGCGGTGGATTCGAGCGTGCGCACGCTTGTGGTGCCCACCGCGACGATGCGCCCGCCGCGCGGCCTTGCCGCGTTGACGGCCGCCGCCGTTTCCTCCGGCACGCAGTAATACTCCGAGTGCATGATATGGTCCTCCACGTTTTCGGCCTTGACGGGCCGGAACGTGCCAAGCCCCACATGCAGCGTAAGCCTTGCCACATTCACTCCCATATTTTCGATCTGTTTGAGCAGCTCCGGCGTAAAATGCAGACCAGCCGTCGGTGCGGCGGCGCTGCCCTGCTCGCGCGCATATACCGTCTGGTAGCGCGATTTATCCTCGAGCTTTTCGTGGATATAAGGCGGCAGCGGCATTTCGCCGAGCGCGTCGAGTATCTGCTCGAACACACCGTCGAAGCTGAATGAAACCTCCGTGACGCCGTCCTCTTTCTTCTTTTCGATGACGGCGCAAAGGCTGTCCGAGAACACAACGGAATCGCCGGGCCTGAGCTTCCGGCCCGGGCGCAATATGACCTCCCATCGCGTGAGAGAAAGCCGGTGCAGCAGCAGAAGCTCCACGCTTCTTTGAGTGCCCCGCTTCACGCCGAACAGCCGGGCGGGCAGCACCTTTGTATCGTTGATGACAAGCACATCGTCCTTTTTCAGATACTGTATGATATCGGTAAAAACCTTATGCGCCGTTTCGCCCGTCCGCCTGTCGTAAACGAGCAGCCGCGACGCGTCCCGCCGCTCAAGCGGCGTCTGGGCAATCAGGCTTTCGTCGAGCTCGTAATAAAAGTCGCTGGTTTTCAATCATTCCTCCGTGATGTCAAGCTTCATCTGCCGAACATTGCCGCCGTACGGACAGCCCATGTGCGCATAGGCAAGCGGCGTCGCCACCCGCCCGCGCGGCGTTTTGTTGATAAACCCGAGCTGTATCAAAAAAGGCTCGTAAACGTCCTCGATCGTGACGCTTTCCTCGTTCGTCGCGGCGCAGAGCGTATCCAGCCCCACCGGCCCGCCGTTAAACTTATAGATGATCGCCTCGAGTATCGCCTTGTCCACACCGTCGAGGCCGATCTCATCCACCTCAAGCATTTCAAGGCCGTAGCGCGCGATGGGCAGCGTGATGCGCCCGGACCCCTTTACCTCGGCAAAATCGCGCACGCGCTTTAAAAGCCGGTTCGCCACGCGCGGCGTCCCGCGTGAGCGCGACGCAATCTCGAGCGCGGCGTCTTCCTCTATCTCAATACTGAGTATACCCGCCGAACGCTTGACAATTTCGCAGAGCTCCTCGTTCGTATACATCTGCAGGCGGTTGATCACGCCGAAACGGTCCCTCAGGGGCGATGTGAGCATACCCGCGCGCGTGGTCGCGCCGACGAGCGTAAAATGAGGCAAGCCGAGCCGCAGCGTCCTCGCGGACGGGCCCTTGCCGATAACGATGTCCAGCGCATAATCCTCCATCGCAGGATACAGCACCTCTTCGACGCTGCTGTTGAGACGGTGTATCTCGTCGATGAAAAGCACGTCGCCTTTGTTCAGATTCGTGAGTATCGACGCCAAGTCTCCGGGGCGTTCGATGGCCGGCCCCGACGTCACGCGGATGTTGACGCCCATTTCGGATGCGATGATATACGCGAGCGTCGTTTTGCCGAGCCCGGGCGGGCCGTACAGCAGCACATGGTCGAGCGATTCGCCGCGGCTTTTGGCGGCGGCCATAAATACCTTCAGGTTGTCCTTCGCCTTCTGCTGCCCGATATATTCGTCGAGCGAGGCCGGCCTCAACGATAAATCCGTCGCGGCATCCGCCTCGCTCATCTGAGAAGATACGATCCTGTTTTCGTTCAAGCCTGCGCCCCCTTCCCGAATCAAAACCAATCAACCGCACGCATGTCCGTCACACACCCATGCGTTTGAGCGCCATCAGTATAAGCTCCTCCGAGGTGTCGCCCAAATTCTTCACGGATGCCACGGCGCGCGACGCTTCGGCACGGTTGTACCCAAGCGCGATCAGCGCCGCGAGCGCTTCGGCTTCGGCGCCCATGCCGCCCTGTCCTCCCACCAAATCCGCATCTCCCGTGATCTCCTTTGTGCCGATCTTTTCCGCAAGGTCGATGATGATGCGCTGCGCCGTCTTTTTGCCGATACCCGGCACCTTTTGCAGCGCCGTTTCGTCCGATGTGATGATCGCCGCGGCCAGATCGCTGATTTTCATGGCGGAAAGCACCGCGAGCGCACCCTTTGGGCCGATGCCCGACACACCCGTAAGGCGCACGAACATCTCGCGCTCCTCCGTGGTCGCAAAGCCGTACAGCGTGTGCGAATCTTCCCGTACCACAAAATGGCAATAAAGCTTCGCCGTTTCGCCCGTCCTGATATGCGCGAGCGACTGCGCCGTGGTATAAATGCGGTAACCGATGCCGCCCGCCTCGATAACGGCCATATCCTTATCGGTAAAAACGACTTCGCCCTTGATATAATCGTACATATGCCCCTCTTATCTGATGCGGAACGTATCCGCAAAACGGCTCGAATGCGCATGACAGATGGCGCATGCCACCGCGTCGGCCGCGTCGTCGGGTTTTATCACGTCGCCCATATTCAAAAGAAGCCTTACCATTTCCTGCACCTGCTTTTTATCCGCATGGCCATAGCCCACGATCGCCTGCTTGATCTGCATCGGCGTATATTCAAACAGCTCGGCGCCTGTGCTGAAAGCCGCGGCCATTGCCGCGCCGCGCGCCTGCGCCACCTGTATCACCGTTTTCACGTTCTTTCCCGCAAAAAGCTCTTCAAACGCGATGCAGTCCGGCCGGTGCTTTTGTATCAGCGTTCCCATGCTTTCGTATACGATCTTGAGACGTCTCGGAAGCGGCATTCCCGCTTCGGTCATAATGACGCCGCAGTCACGAAGGCTGAGCCTGCCCGCCTCATAGCGGACAACGCCATAGCCCATCAGCGCGATGCCGGGGTCAATGCCCAAAATGACCATCCATGCATCCTTTCACTTTCTTGATAGCCTTATTCTAAAGGCAAGCCGTCCTTCTGTCAAACCGTTGCGCGAACAACGATTCCCATCGCCGTCACAAAAGCTCCTTGCCATTTTGACTGTTTTCGGGCTTTCCCAAAGCCCGCCGCTTGACAGAAACGGCCGCCGCGTGTTACCGTCTTTGATGGCATAAACGATTCCGCAGCTTTGTGAGGTGACAGAAGATCATGCTGAAAGCGGTCATATTCGATATGGATGGTACGCTGGGCGATACGCTGGCGCTTATTCTCCGGTGTTTCAAGGAGACGATCGAGCCGATATTGGGACGCACCGTCAGCGACGACGAGCTTATGGCGACGTTCGGCCCTTCCGAGGAAGCCACCATCAACGCGCTGATCCCCGAACATTTTGACGAGGGAATGAGCACATACCATCGGTTATATCAAATGTATCACTCGGAATACCCGAAACCCTTCGACGGCATCCCCGAAATACTGCGGTATATCAAGGAAAAAAACAGGCGGCTCGGCCTTGTGACGGGCAAAGGCCCGGCCGGCACGCAAATCACGCTCCGCATGTACGGCATGCAGAATATGTTTGACGCGATTGAAACGGGCATACCCGAAAAACCGAACAAGCCGGCCTGCCTCAGGCGGATGCTCGATAAATTCGGTATCGCACCGGACGAAGCCGTTTACGTGGGCGACGCGCCAAGCGATATCCCGGCGGCGGGCGAAGCGGGCGTTCCCATCATTTCCGCCGCGTGGGCCAGCACGGCCGAGCCGGAAAAGCTCAAGGCGATGAACCCGGCGCTCACGTTTGAAACCGTCGAGGCGTTCGCGGAATATATCAAAAGCGTCATAAAATGATCATATGTCAGTCAGAAAGCTGATACCGCGCCTTTCAATGCCAAGGCAATCGCCATCCATGTCATTCTGACTGTAAAGCGGGCAGATCATTCATGCCCGCCTGCCGGATCATCATCCCTCCGCCTCCGTCGCCCGCCGGATCAGATACCGCGCCTGCTCCGCATGCTCTTTTTTCACGAACAGATAAAATTGCTTTGTGTAATCCGTATGACGGCCGACGATAATGGCGCTTTGCGGCATATGCCCGCGGCCCAGCCATGCGCCCGTATGCGCGGACCGCTTGGTTCTGCAAGGGATGCCCGATTCTGTCAAAGCGTTGCGCGCCTTTATATAGCTGTCCATCGAAAAGCCCATATAAACCTCTTCCCATCCGAACATGACGGCGTTCCCTTTCCGTTGGCCGATATGCAGTATCAAACGGTCATCCTTGTTATTGTCCTTTTACTCTGCGCCCAGAAGCGCCGCGGCGTTGCCGTAAAGAATTTTCTCGTTCTCCTCGTCCGTCAAACCGAGCGCAAAGAAGCGTTCAAGCTCGTCCCGATACAGCCACATCGGATAATCGCTTCCGAAAAGAACCTTGTCGGTGCCGTGCGCACGGATGATATCCGCCGCTTTTTCCGGCGGCATGAACGCAAGCGCGCTCGACGTGTCGATATAGATGTTACGCCCGATGATCGTCTCGAGCGCCT
>JAJUJH010000035.1 GCA_029265435.1 Clostridiales bacterium | reverse complement strand
TGATGCGTGAAAGCGCTTTGGCATACAGATCGAGCTGGACCGCGTATTTCCGGGCCGCTTCAGCCGCGCCGGCCTTGTTCACGCGGTCTGTTTTATAATCGACAATCACCCAGCGCCCATCCTCGATAAAACAAAGGTCGATCACGCCTTGAACGATGACGCTTTCATCGGACACGCTGGAAAGCCCGGCTTCCTTCGCGCTCAGGCGAAGGCAGAAAGGCTGCTCGGTACGCCGCATTTGAGACCGCCGCGCCCTTTTCGCGATATCGCTGTGTAAAAACCGCGCAACCGCCTCGGCGTCCGCCATATCGGCCATATCCGGTTCGATAAGGCCCGTAAGCGCCATCTCGCCGACGCGCTTCTTCACATCGGCGGCTTCCAGCGGCTCAAAGCCGATATGCTCCATGATTCTGTGCATCAGCGTACCGCGCAGCGCCGCGTCCTCCACGCTGTCGGCGGACGGCTGAAAAACGGGCACAAGCGCGTCCTCCTCCCGCATACGCTTCAGCGCCGTCACACTGACCTTAGACGGCACGCCGGTATCGTCCCGGTACGCGTACTCGCCGAACAGCGCTTCGGGCGTCCGTGCCCGCGCCTGCCGCCAAAACGCCGCCAGCCTGTCGGCCTTGGCCGTCTTGTCCGGCGCTTCGTCTTCGTTGCGCTGTGTCTTCACGATGCTGTCAAATTCGATTCCCTTGTCGCGGCACATCATCGCCACGGCCGGCATCAGCAGGTCAAAATACGTGGCCGCGCTTTGCTGCCACCCCGCCGTTTTGGGCTGAAGCCAAGACTCGTTCACCTTGAGCCCCGCGCCGAGTATGATGAGCCTTTCAACCGCGCGCGTCATGCCCACGTATAAAAGGCGCACCGTTTCGGATACCTTTTCCCGCCGAAGCCCCTGCGCCACCGCCATCCTGTGCAATGTGGGCCTGCGGATATGCGTCGCTTCGTCAAGAATGTCGAGCGCGACTCCAAGCCCGCGCCCCACCAGCACACAGCCGTAAGTGTCGCGCTGGTCAATCCTTTTATGCAGCCCGGAGAGTATGACGGCGCGGAATTCAAGCCCTTTGGATTTGTGTATCGTTGTCACATAAACGCCGTCCGCCTCAGCGGGGTTCTGCTGTGTTTCCTTGAAGCCTCTCCCCAGCCTGTCCGCCATGGCGAGCAGCTCAGGCAGCGACGCAGCACCCATCTCCGCCGCGCCGCTCAAAAACGCGCCGACGGCGGCTTCCGACGCCGCGCCGCCCGGCGATGTCAGCGCATAGTCGCGCAGGCGCAGTTCAAGCCTCAGACGCATCAGAAAATCCGGAAGCGTCATACACGCCGCGAGTCGGCGGAATCGCGCGAGCGTTTCCCGAAAAGCGTGCACCTTCCCGCCGAGCGCACCGCTGCGGGGAAAGGCGCGCACAGCGTCGCAGAAGCCCGCTCTATCGGCGCCCTCAATCCTTATTTGGGCAAGCTCCGGCTCCGTAAAACCAAAATGCGGATACCGCATCACGCTGAGCATCGCCACGTCGTCCGTCTCGCTGTATATCAGCTTGAGCGCGTTGACCAAAACGGCAAGCTCGCCCGTTTCCTCATTGGCTCCGGCGGCGCTTCCCGCCACGGGTATGTTCATATCGGTAAGCGCCTTCATGATTCGCCCGCCCGATTGCGATATTTCGGGACGCAGCACCGCGATTTCGTTGTATCGGAAGCCTTCCCTCACCAGACGATTAATTTGTGCGCCGATCTCGCGCGCCTCGGCCTCAATGTTTTCCTCGTTCTCGCGCAGCGCGATAATCACCTCTGCCTTGCCTTCGCCCTGCGCGCCCGGCACGAGGCACTGGCCGCCCGTATAATCGACGCCGCCCGAATCCTGTGTCATCATATGCGCCATCACGCCGTTGATGAAGCCGATCACGTCCGGCACGCTGCGGTAATTGATGTTCATCTCGATGAGCCCGTCATCCTTGAGCTCGCGGCACCGCCGGATCAGCAGATCGGGATTCGACTCGCGGAACGTATAAATACACTGCTTCACATCGCCTACAAGAAAATCGTTTCCGCCGCGCTGCACGCTTTCAATGATGGTATGCTGCGCCTCGTTGATGTCCTGATACTCGTCCACAAAAACATGCGCGTATTTTGATCGGTACCTTTCGGCCACCTCCCTGACGCCCAGCGCTTTGAGCGCGAAATGGATCGTATCGTCGTGGTCGATCAAATTCTTCGCGCGCTTCGCCTTCGCGTAAAGCTTCATGAAAAGGCGCGTCATGCCGATAAAAAACAGTCCGTCGTTTTTTGCCAGCTCAAGCTCATTCGTTATTTTCGCCTCGAAATCCCCCGCAAAGCGCCTGAGCTCCTCAAAGCATTTGTTGGCCCTGTTCGTCAGCGTCTTGCTTGCGCCGTTGGGCGCGCCCTTTGCCTTCGCGGTAATGGGCTTCGCCTCCGGCAGTATGACATACGCCTTTTTGACCGTTTTTGCGGCGTTCAGCACCGCGGCGCGGTCGTCTTCGCTCTCCTCCGCCTCTTTGCCAAAGCCTTTTTCACGCCACAGCACGCTTCGTTCCTCAAGATATGCCGACGCTTCACACGCCGCTTTTTCGATCATCGCCGTATACTGCTCAAACAGCGTGTCCACAAACACGCCTCCGTCAAAATGCGTACAGGAATCGTTAAGCCATTTTGTGGGGTCTTTCAGGCTCACCGCACGGTTGTATATCGCTTCAACAATATGCGCGATCTGTTCGGTATCGCCCCTTTTCGAATACTTCTCGAGCACCGGCCGCATTTCCGGCATCAGCGCGGCCTGCTCGATCGCCTGCTCCATCGCCTGCTGTTTAAGATAAGCCGTCTCCGCGTCTCCCGCGATCGCAAAAGACGGCGACGTGCCTGCGTGTTCAAAGTTGTCGCGGATGAGACGTCCGCAGAACGCGTTCAGCGTCGATATATCCGCAAACGCGCATTTCTCCGCCTGTGCCGCAAGGCGCGGCGACGACGCACCCGCTTCCTGCAGCCGCTTATAGATGCGTTCACGCATCTCACTCGCCGCGAGATTGGTGAACGTCACAATCAGCATATTCTCGATATCTTCGCCTTCTTCGATGAGCCGAAGCACACGCTCCGAAAGCACGCTCGTTTTGCCGCTGCCCGCCGCGGCGGATACCACCACGCTTTTTCCCCGCATGTCGATCGCGCTTTTCTGGCGTTCGTTCCACTGTCTTGCGCTCATTGCTCCCCCTCCCGCTTCAGGCTTGACCTGTCAAACGCCGTTTTTGGACGCATGGCGTTATCCTCGTATTCGGCGTTGACGCGGCATACGGATTGATAGCCGCAATACTTGCACACATCGGCATCGGCGGGACAAATCGCCGTATCTCCGCCGTATATCTTCTCGGCCGCGTCCCGAATGCGCTTGATGCTCATATCGAGCAGCGCCTCAAGCTCTTCGCCGTCAAACAGCCGCCCCGCGCCGCGCGCGTTGAGTTCGCCCGAGGTTGTGAGCGCCTGATCCACCGCCACAAAGCCGCCGCTTGGCTGAACGGCGGAAAACGCTTTCAGCACATCCGCGTCGCGAAGCGACAGTCCGGACATGCGCGCTTCATTGACGGCCTCTTCTTCGCTGCCGCTGTATTTTTCGCCGATCCGCATATAATAGCCGCCCGCAGGCTTAAGGCCGCTGCCCTCAAGCAGCCGCCGCGCCGCTTCGATGTAGACGGGAAGCTGCAGCGAAAGTCCCATCGCGAAATCCGCAAGAGAGAACTTGACCTCGGACGATTTGTAATCGACGACGCGGAAATACCCCCCCGCCGTATCAATCCGGTCGATCTTGCCCGTGATTCTGACGCTGCCGAACGCCGTTTCCACGTCGAATGAAAACGGCTGTTCGCTCGCATACAGCGTCGCATCACTGCCGGCGAAATGAGCGCGTAGGCGCAGCGCCGTATCCACAAGCTCGCGCGCAAGCACCGACGCCTGCATCGCAAAGCGTTCGTCCTCCAAAAGCTTTCCGCCGTCGTGCGTGCGCATCGCTTCTTCCGCCGCACGCCTCATGCGCAAAGCCGTCTCCTCCTCGCCGAGCGTTCTTATATCGGCCTTGTCTTCGATGAGAGCCCTCGCGAAAAGATCAAGCGCGAGATGCATATACGTGCCGATGTCGATGCGGTCGTGCACATAGTCGCGCGGCGTCCGCGCTTTGATGCCATGATCCAGAAAATGCCGGAACGGACATTTGTAATAGCTTTCGATCCGCGTCGCGCTGCACCGTATGCCGCCGTACAGCGCCTTTGCCAGGTCCGTTTGAAGCGGCACCGCCGCATTGGCGCGCAGCAATATGGCCTCCGCCTCTTCCCGCCAGCCGCTTTGCCCCAAATAACGCGCGCAGACCCTTAAAAGCGTCTCGTCCGGCTCTTTGCCGAGCAGCGCGTCGGAAACCGCTCCCAAAACGTCGGCCTCCATGCCTTTCAGCGACATCACATTTCCGCCCGCTTTTTGCACCTTCAGCTTCGGAAACAGCCGCTTCAGCCTGTCGATCAGCACGGAAGGCTGCCCCGTCTGTGTATTATAGCTCAGTACAAGGCGCTCCATGGGCTTTGAGAGCGCCGTATACACTTTCAGCTTTTCGATGGACGCGTCGTATACGCCTGTGTCAAGGCCAATCTCCATGAGCGCCTCGCGCTCCGCCGCCGATAGTATGCCGGAACCGTCGCCGCGGGCGGGCCATGTGCCGTCGTGGACGCCGACGGCAAACAGTGCGTCGATACCCGGCAGGCGCGACAGCGATACGTCGAACACCGCCACCTCGTCGGACGCGGGTGGAATCACCGCGATCCTGACCGCATCGCATCCCGTTTTGAACATCGCGCAGAGCGTCTGCGCATCCAGCGGCGCGCCGCCGTATACGCGCGCGATGCCGTCCAACACCTCCCGCATCTTTTCATATACCTGTCGAAAATATGCATGTTCCGCGCGCGTTTCGGCATCGTCAATCGACGCGCAGAACGCTTCGAGCTTCTCTTTGCAGCCTTCCAAAAACGCCTTGACCGCTTCGGCAGACGCCTGCGCATCGCCCCGCTTCACCGCGTCCAAAAGGCGTTTGATCGGCTTCATCACCTTTTGCCTGACCGTCTCCATGGCTGCTGCGTCGTCGCCGCGCCAGAACGGATTCATGTAATGCCAGCCTCTGTAAGCGTAGCGCTGCGCGTAGCCGTATAGTGCGGTCCGTTCGTCTTCATCGAGGGGTGAAAAAATGCTGTATATATATCCGGCAACCGCGTTCATATCGCCCGCAGCGGCAAGCAGTGCCTTATGCACAAAATCGAAAAACGCGTTGTCCGACAGCGCCCGCCGCTCGTCAATGAACACGGGTATGCCGCATCGGGCAAACACGGATTTGATATAGGGCAGATACGCGCCAAGCCCGCTCCCGGCCACGGCGATATCACGAAAACGTCTGCCGCCCTTCACCTCCGCAAGAATGCCGGCCGCTAGCGCCTTCACCTCTTGTTCAAGCGTCTGTGCCTCCACAACGCTGATGCCGTCAGGCTCATGCTCATAAGGACGATACGGATAGCTGTAAAGGTTCGCTTCAAGGTATCCGAGCGCGTCCGCCATGTGCCGGCCCTCAAGACCGGTCCTGACGATCTCGACCGTCTGTCCGGCGCGCTCGGCCGCGGCGATAAAGCGTTTCATGTCCTTTTCTTCGGCGGCGAATATCTCCTGATCGCGGCCGCCCTCCGAAGCGCGGAATGCCGCAACCGTATCGCCGGAAAGCGCCATCAGCTTTTCGAGCAGCGCCATCACCGCGGGCGACGCGCTGTCCAGCCCGTCGATCACAATATGCGTGCCTTTTAGAAAGTCCGCTTTATCCGCGTTTTCAGCCGCCAAAGCGTACATGTCCGCGCTGTCGTTCCGCCCCGCGCTCAGCGTCAAAAACGCCTCGTACACATCCGCCATATCCAATAGCTTTTTCCGCAGCGCGGCGTCGCCCGTGCGGTCAGCCGCTTGGCGAAGGCTCTTTGGCGTTTGGCAGTGGCTCTTGAGCCTTGTGATAAGCTCGGCCACGCTGACATCAAAACCCGGCAGCTTCGACGCGCCTCCGAACGGGCTGTCGAGCGAATCCAGCGCGCGGCGGCAGATCATCGCCTTTTCCGCATGCGTGATAAACGAAAAGCGCCCCGCGCAGGCGAGTATGCGGAAGCATAGGCGCTGAACGCTCAGCACCTCAAGCCCCAGTATCCCTTCTACCCCGCAGTTTTGCATGATGCTTTTTTCGGTTTCAAACGTGAGCGCGCCCGGAACGATCACAATCACCTTGGCGAACGGATCCGCAATAAGGGTTTTGATATGGTTCATCAAATACCGGCTTTTGCCGCTTCCGGCGCGTCCCGTCACCACTTTTACGCTCATACCGCGCCCTCCTTTTGAATGATTTTACACAAAGATCCGTCCCGATTTTGGGACAATTTATGTGCGCATTTTCGCTTTTGGAATGATATAGATTTTGCCCTTGCTCTGAAGCCGGACCCGCTTCCTGCGATATGCATCGATACCTTGTCCGCATTTGCACGGCCATAACGAAAAGGCTGGTCCGCGCCTTCCCGCGCAATAAAAAAGCCGCCCGAAAAGCGGCTGTTGTTGTAAGATTTGAGACTATCCTCTTACAAGATAGTTAAGAAGGAGGTTCAAATCTTCAGGCTCTGAAACCAGCAGCTCAAGCTCATCGATCTTGGCTTCCGAAAACATCTGCGTCAGCATGATGTACTGGCAAAGCGTGGATTTCAGGTTCAGCCTGTCGCCTTCAGAAGTCACAAGCTCAATTTTGCCCTTGCAGTTTTTGAGCACTTCGAAGAACTTCTGAGGTTCGTTGATGTTTTTGATCTTCATACTAAGCCTCCTTTATATATTTGATACATCCTATCGTATCCCCTAGAATATAACACACCTGTTTCATTTCGTCAACAGCGCGGCATCGTCATTTACACTTTGTTAACGAACACTGTTTTTTCAAAAAAGCCCTGTTTTCTCCATATCCATTATGGTCATCAAAGTCTCTTTCTGCCGCTGTCATTGTCCGCATGCTGTGCCATATGCCTACGCTGCAATCAATTCTTTCATGCGGGTTTTATCGCTTGCAGTATGTGATTCGGTCATGATGAGCCGCAGACACTTTTTTATAAAATAAATTATACACCCAAATCATAGGATAGCAATGTACTTAATAATTAATTCGTTTATCAGGCATTATTTTAATCGCATTTAATTTACTTTTATGTTTATTTATCTTCATTAATATCTTAATTAACGAAATTTTATATTGACTTTTATTATGTTTTTGCGTATATTAAAGCCGAAATAACCATTATGGTTATTGATTAATATTTTTGTTTAGTAGTTTTTGCAACTTGAATTGCTGATAAAACAGAACGGTTATTTAACCTTTCTGTTAATCAAACGCATTATCAGACAGCATCATCCGTAAGCATCATTGACCGGCATCATCGAACACAAGCAGTATATCCATAAAATGTCTTTCTCTGTTTCGGCATGTCACAATGCAAGCGGTCCGTTCTTCACTTGGTATCTTGCATTGTTTGACATAGCGAACATATGAAAGGAGTGATTCCAATGGACTAACTGTTTATTTGAATATCGCTTGTGAAGCACTCGTATGAAAAATGGTTATGAAGGAGAAAGGTTATGAAGAACAAAAGTCTGAAAAAGCTCATTTCCATCTGTCTGGTTTTGGCGATGGTTTTGGGCATGTCCGTGACAACGGCGCTTGCCGATGATGTGAATCTGACGCTTGGGCCGACCGTCATCCAGGATCCCAATTCACCGACCGGTTATACCGTGCATTTTGTTTACTACAACCCGACGGCAACCAGTGTGACGTTTGCCGCCGATATCCTGCTTAGAAATTGGGCCGACCCCTCCGATACGACAGTCTATCAGCCGTCCGAGTATCGGCCCGGCCTGATGCGCGGAGGCGGGGCGTATACGGCGCCGATGACAAAGTACGGCGGCGGTTATTGGGTGATCGACGTACCGCTTGCAGCCGGCGCAAACCAATACTGGTTCTATGTGGACGGCAATACGAACCTGTGGGTGACCGATCCCGAGAATGCGCCGATATACGCTCCGGACGGCCTCACAGGCAACTCAAGGCGCGCATTTAACAAGGTCAACGTGCCGTATGACGCGGAAAAACAGAATTCCGCCCTTTTGGAAGCGCGCGCGCTGTATGAAAACCCCAGGCCCGATACTCAGAAAGGGACATGGAGCTATGTCGCAATACCCACGCAGATCGGCGGAAGGACACGGTATCTGGGCGTATATCTGCCGCCCGGATATGATCCGAACAGAGCCGAGCCGTATAAAACCATTTATATGCAGCACGGCGGACAGCAGGATGCTTCCGACTGGATGAACATCGGCAGCGTGCCCGTGATAATGGACAACCTGATCGCGGACGGCCTGACCGAACCGGCGGTGGTTGTGACAACGGACTCCACGTACCTCGGAAACGCAAACACCGGATACCCCAATTTGCGCAATATCATTATACCGTTTGTTGAGAGCCAGTATAATGTGTCGAAGAATCGGATGGATCGGGCGTTTGCCGGCTTGTCGATGGGCGGGATGATCACATCCAACATCATCAACTATGATCCCACGATGTTCGGATACTACGGTCCTTGGAGCGGCGGCATGTCGATCCGCGCGAATACCCCGAACCTGAAGAAGTGCTACATCCTCATCGGCGGCGGCAAATGGGACTTCGGTCTGCCGAACGCGAATTCTGTAGCGGCGCTGAAAGGGTACGCGAACTATGACAACGTCGTCGTGCCGGGTGCTCACGACTTCAACACCTGGTGCGAGCTGTTTACGATGTTCGCCAAAGACTATTTATGGAAGCCAACCGCGTTTGTGAACAGCGCTCCGGAAAGCATAGTGACGACCCAGGCCGTCAGGCTGGAGGCGGGCCAATCCTTCGACATCAATACGTCCTTCTTCGGGCCGACTTCAAGCAACACGGCGCAGCTTCATTATGCCTTCGACGGAGAAAAGTTCGAGTATGTGAATTTTGCCCCGGCCGACGGCGTAAGCGTGGTAACCAGTGAAAACGGAAACGGATATGCGAACTTCGTTCTGATGATGCCAAGCTATAATGCGCAGAACCTTGGCACGCTGACGTTGAAGGCGAAAGATGACGCGACGCTCACAAACGAATGGAAATCGGTGGATTTATCGGCCGAATGCGTACTGAAGGACACATCGGGCAACAAATCGATCGTTCCCCTCAATTCGAGCGTATCGTTTACAACCATCGGCATGAAGGGCGATACCAACGGAGATCGCGAAGTCAGCCTGCTTGACTTGTCCGACATGATCGACTGGTTCGGCAAAACATCCGCCGACAGCCAATGGAACAGCCTGTACATTTTCTTTGATTATAACGATAACGGTCAGATCGATATCGCCGATATTGCTCTGGTTGCACAGCTGTTATAATATGAAAATGCAGTAACATTTGCTTTCGGATGGAAACATGGGCTATGGCGGACAGCGGATAAAGCGCCCTGTCCGCCGTACCCATATCAACCAAGAGAAGGAGTACGCACATGAGAAATATATTGATGGCTATCAAAAAGCATAAAACAAGCGCGGCTGTCTTAACCGCCGTAATACTCATATCAGCCGCCGCTTTGGTTGTTTTCTTCGCTCTCCCTCACCCCAAGGATGCCGTCAATCGGCAGAGCGCTTCTGTCAGTGCCAGCCAAGAAAACACCACCGTATCCGCCGGTCAGAAAATCGTTCTGACTGTCACCGCCGCTTCCGTTGACGACATGTACGGTTACCAGTTCCAGGTGGACTATGACGAAAACGCGTTTGAATACGCGGGAGAACTCAAATCCGAGGTGGATGCCATCAGCACAATCTTTGCCAAACCGTTTAATGGCTGCCAATTGATAGGAGCGACCATGATCGGCGAACAGAAGGGAATCAGCGGCGACAATGTGGCGATATGTCAAATGAAATTCACGGCGCTGAAGGACTGCGTGCTTTCCGATTCTGCATTGGGCATAAGCAAAATCAGCGTGGTTTCCTCCGGTCTCGAATATGACGAAGACGTATCCGGCTGGAGCTGCAAGACAGAAGCCATCGCGGATTGATACGCCCGGCAGGGCGACATATTGCAGGGCTTCAGGCAAACGGGAAGGCGATGCCGTCACCGATCATTCTGAATAAGGCCTCAGGTATTCGGCAAAACCCGTCGGTCTTATTCATTCGGATCCAACCCCAGCACCGCCGCCAGCCGTTTGTTTTTCACAGACAGCGTTTTGGGAAGCGGCGGCGGTTCAAGCCCCGCTCTTTGGCATGCGTAAGCGTACAGCAGCGCGGATAATCCCGCCGCGAGGTTATGCTTGTCTTTTGCTGCGCTTTGCAGCGCAAGCCTCGCCTTCTCAAACGCACCCTCGCCGCCCGCAAGCATCAGGGCCATTGCGTACGTGTTCACAATATAGCCCTGCTTCGCCCTTGCAAGCAGCTTCGCCGCGGCTTCGTACTGCCCCATGAAAAGATAGGTCCATGCGATCTTCTCGCTGATATGCCACGTATTGTGCTTTCTGTCCGTATAATTTTCCGTCACGCGCTTGGCCGTTTCCAAAAGCTTGAGCGCCTTTTGCCCCATCGGTTTTGCGTCCTCACCCTCAGCCTTCGCGACAAACGCAAGCCCGCTGTATGCGCACCCGAGCCGGTAGAGCTTTTCGGACGGCGCGCGCGTCCATTCCTTTTGCAGCGACGCGAGTCTCCTGACGTCGAGCTTGTCCATGTCCGTTTCCGCGCGGTAGCACTTTTCAAGAAGCACCGCGGCGCTCTGCAGATCAAGCTTCGATATGCTCTGCAAACGGCACGGCTCCTTCACGCCCGCGATGATGCGCAGAAAATAATCGTGAATCGGCAAATACGCATCGTCGAGATAATACCCTCCCAGCACAAACAGCGCTTTAGCGTACTCGCGAAGGTTCTTTTTCTTCTCTTCCTCATCTTCAAGCGCTTCATACAGCGCAATCGCCGTTGCGAGGTGCTCCTCGCCCACCTCGCGGATCTCGCGCAGCAGCTCAGCCTCCCGAGCGCCGAAAGCGCGCTTTCCGAACAGCAGATACGGCGCCTGTTTCTCGATGATCAGCTTGCCCTTACGGTAGTGGTTGCGTATGCTCTGCGGATAGATCTCGAGCGCGCGGCTCAGCCATTCGTTGGCATTGTCGATCTGCTCGCCGAGATCCTGATCCCGCCGTTCGCCCTGCCGCATCAGCTCGTGCACGTTTGAATAATAGCGGTAGGCAAGCGCCGTCGCGCATCGTGCATTGTCCGGCTCCAGCTCCGCTCCGCGCTTCAAGAACACCTCGCAATAACCGCGGTACTTTCCCGCTTCCTCCAGCTTCTTCGTCTCGCTTGCCTTTACGAGCAGCGTAACAGCAAGCTTGCTGCACGCAAGCCCCAGGCGATACAGCACGTCTGCGTTGTCCCATATGCCCGGATCGTTTTTGGCGTTTCTCAGCGGCGCGTACAGCATGCATACGCCCTTGTAATCGCCGCTTTCCATCAGCGTCTGTGCTTTTTCGTCGCGCCTGAGCCGCTTGCGGAGCGCCTGAAAATCAAGCCGCGGCAAAAGGAAAAGCGCCGGTGCATGTCCCGTTTTATTGAGCCAGCCGTTTTCTTTGGATACGCGGTACACCTCGCCGCCGACGCCGCCGCTCTTTACGTCCAGCTTTTTGGCCTCTCCGAGCAGCAGCTTGAGGCTATGCTTATCGGCGCATACCGCTTTGAGCGGCATCGCCAGCGCTCGGCTTCTTTCGCCCTCTTTCCCCGCCTGATACGCAACGACCGTTTTCACTTCGCTCAGCATATCGGTCAATCCGGGGTACGCCTTTCTCACCTGTTCGAGAGCATTGCCGCTCAGCCGGTATGTGTCTTTAAACCCCGCCGCATCAAACACCGCAACGATTGCCAGCATAGGCTTATCCCTTTCGCTTTGGATTTATATACCATATATACTATCACCGGCCGCCCCCTCCCGCAATAGCCCGCGCGCCGTTGTTGTCATCATTTTTTTACATTTTTCGAGTCTCATTTTCTTTGTATTATTTCCCACGGTGTTATATAATCGAAGCCGAAACAAAAGGAGATATTCATGTATGAAATATTCTGTCGTCATACCGGCCTACAATGAGGAGGCCGTGCTGCAGCTCTCATACAACCGGCTCAAAAGCGTCATGGACACTCTCGGCGACTACGAGCTGATATTCGTCAACGACGGTTCAAGAGACGCCACGCTGGATATTCTGCGTCAAATCGCGGCCAAAGACAGCAGCGTCAAGGTGCTCAGTTTTTCCCGAAACTTCGGCCATCAGGAAGCGGTTTCCGCCGGCATGGCGAAATGCCGCGGACAGGCCGTCGTCATCATCGACTGCGATCTGCAGGACCCGCCCGAGCTGATCCCCGATATGGTCAAGATGTGGCGCGACGGCGCCGATATCGTGTACGGCCGCCGTATCAGGCGCAAAGGCGAAACAGTATTCAAAAAGCTCACCGCATGGGTGTATTACCGCTTGCTGAAAGCCCTTGGCGGGCAGTATATCCCCGCAAATACGGGCGACTTCCGGCTGATCGACAGAAAGGTTTGCGACGCGCTGAACGCAATGCCGGAGCGCAACCGGTTTCTTCGCGGGCTTGCGGCTTGGTCGGGCTTCAAAGCGGTTCCGATCGATTATGTGCGCGACGAACGCGCGGCCGGCGTCACAAAATACTCGATGAAAAAAATGCTCAAGCTCGCAGGCGACGGCATCACCTCGTTTTCCAATAAACCGCTCAAGTTCCCGCTCGCGTTCGGGATCGGCTTGTCGCTTGCCTCTTTCGTTTATTTTGTGCTGTCCGTCGTTTTCGTCTGCGCCGGCTCTTGGCCGTATCCGCATATCCTGTTTGCGCTGCTTTTCGGCCTGATATCATGCCTGTTTATCACCATCGGCATTTTCGGGCTTTATTTGGGCAGAATATATGACGAGGCCAAGGCGCGGCCTCTTTATATCATCGCCGAACAAATCAACGTGGAGGAATTATGATCGATCCGAGACTTAAAACACTTTGCCATTCGCTTGTCAATTATTCGATGGCCGTCAAAAAGGGCGAACGTGTGCTGATAGAAAATTTCGACTGTCCGGAGGAACTCTCCGAGCAGCTTATCAAAGAGGTTTATGAGGCCGGCGGCGTGCCGTTCAGCTGGGTGCGAAGCCAGCGCATACAGCGCGCACTTCTGCTGAATGCCGACAGGGAACAGATTGAAGCGCAAACACGGTACGACGCCGCGCTGATGCAGGATATGGACGCATACGTCGCGTTCCGCGGCTCGCTCAACACTTCCGAGCTTTCCGACGTCGGTGAAGAACAACTGAACCTCTACCGCTCCATTTATTCAAAGCGCGTGCATCACGAGCTGCGCGTTAAAAAGACAAAATGGGTGGTGCTGCGATATCCCAACGCCTCCATGGCTCAGCTCGCGGGCATGAGCACGGAGCAGTTTGAGGATTTTTACTTCAAGGTTTGCAACCTTGATTATTCCAAAATGGATCGGGCGATGGACGCAATGGCGGAAAGGCTCAAAAGCGTGGACGAGGTGCATATTACGGGCCCCGGCACCGATTTGACTTTTTCGGTCAAGGGGATTCCGTCTAAAAAATGCAGCGGCCATATGAATATACCCGACGGCGAAATCTATACCGCCCCCGTAAAGGACAGCGCGAACGGACGCATCACGTACAACACGCCGTCTTTCTCGCAGGGCTTTAAGTTTGAGAACATTTCGTTTGAATTCAAAAACGGCAAAATCGTCGACGCAAAGGCGAACAATACCGAAAAGCTCAATAAGATACTCGATACCGACGAAGGCGCGCGTTATCTCGGCGAGTTTTCTTTCGGCGTTAACCCGTACATTCTTCACCCGATGTGCGACACGCTTTTCGACGAGAAAATTGCGGGCTCCATCCACTTAACGCCCGGGTCATGCTACGAGGACGCCGACAACGGCAACGAAAGCGCGGTCCACTGGGATCTTGTGCTGATCCAGCGGCCGGATTACGGCGGCGGCGAGATTGCGTTCGACGGCGAAGTGATTCGCAGGGACGGCAAATTTCTAGGCGATCTCGCTGTGCTGAACGAAGAAAATCTGATATAGCGGCGTATCTTATCGGGGCGGCTCATGCCGCCTCAGCTTGTCGAAAAACCAAAGGTTTTTCGACAGTTTTCCGGTTTTGCTTGTTCCTCGCAAGCTTGAAACGGCGCAAAACCGCAAGGTGTGGGCTGCGCGGGCCAAGCCCGTCTTGCCCACAAATGATATTTTTAGCTTTATTGACAGTCTGCGACGGCTCATGCCGCCTTTTTGTTTTACCAGAAAAGCAGCGCGTACTTTGCCTTGAGCCATTTGCGTATCAGCAAAGTGGGGATCTCAAATACCGGCTCTCCCGTCATCCCCGACGCGATCTCATATTTCGCAAACGCGATGCAAAGCTGCCCGTGCGCGATGAAAAACGACGTGCCCCCGGCCACGCCTTTGAACGCGCCGGGGAAGAAGTGCTCATCTTGCTCGGTTTTCGACTGAATGAAGCCGTTTATGGCTTTGCGGTATTCCGCAGAATCAAACAAGTCGTCAAGCGTCAGCATACGGTTTTCCGATATGTCCGCGTTATAATATACGGTATTCGGAAAACCCGTTCCGCCGTTGTCAAGGTCGTCCGTCACCCGCAGCGACAATATGCCGCGTCTGTTTTTGACTTCGTCGCTGACACGCAGCACAAACACCCATTTTTCATTTTGCTTTGCCTGTTCAAGCGCGCCGGCGGCCGCAGCCTCCGCCTGCAGCGCGATAAGCCTGTTGAGCTTTTCCTCAAATGTCCGCTCGGAAAAACCCGATATTTTCGGATACTGAATATCAAACACGATATTTCGTATGCCTCTGTTCTCAAGCACTTCACAGACGGCCACGCCGGGCGGCGGCGCGGTAAAATACGGCGTGAGGCGGCCCTTTAATGCGCCGCCAGCCGCCGCAATCAGCACAAACAGCGTCATTGCGCCGAAAATCGTCCGTCTGATCATGATACCTCCCACATAACGCCGTCGTCACAAGAATATACTGAAACGGGGGATGATATTATGCGCATTCGGGATAAAATAATCAGGATTTCCTGCGCCGTGCTGTTTTTCGCGGCGGTTGCGGCTGTGGGCGCGGCATTCGTCAATACGCAAAACGAATGGTACAACGCGCTTGTCAAGCCTGCGCTTATGCCCCCTCCCGCCGTTTTTGCCGTAGTGTGGACGGCGCTTTACGCGCTGATGGCCGCTTCGCTCGCACTTGTCAGCGTCAGTCAGGACACGCCGAAAAAAACGCTCTGGCTCTACGGCTTAACCGGCGTATTGAACGTGCTTTGGACGTATACTTTTTTTCATATGCAAAACCCCGCCGGCGCGCTGTTCGTTCTGATATTGACGTTGGTGGCTGCGGCCGCTCTTTTGTGTGATGTATATAGGCATAACAGGCTGTCCGCTTATTTTCTCATTCCGTATATGCTGTGGCTTTGCTTCGCGCTTTACCTCAACTATGAGCTCGCTTTCTTCAACTGACCGTTTTCCCGTTAAATTTCTTTCGCGGTTGCCGTATTTTCTGAAATAATAAACCAAGTTTTGTGATTAAGTCCCATTAATATAACAAGAACGTATGATATTGTGCCAATGGGGAGATGTTGGGCGGTAAAAAAGACACAAGGCAGAATAAGAACTGCGGCTGTCTTTACGCTTCAAAAATGAATACGGTCAGACAAGCTATTGTCTCATGGCTTTCGGCATCTTGCGCGGAATTTGAGCTTCGGCGCATAAATTGACCGTTCTAACAGACAATAACAGCATAACCACCGATATTTTTAGGAGGAATCTTTATGAAAGCAACAGGTATAGTGAGACGCATCGATGAGCTTGGACGAATTGTGATTCCCAAGGAAATTCGCCGCACCTTGCGCATACGCGAGGGCGATCCTCTCGAAATATATACCGACAGAGAAGGCGGCATCATATTGAAAAAATATTCGCCCATCGGAGAGCTCGCTTCATTCGCGCTCGATTTCGCGGAGGCCCTTTCTTCCACGCTTGGGCTGACGGCCGTCATCAGCGACAGGGACACCATTCTTGCGGCCAGCGGCGAATATAAAAGAGAGTATGCCGAGCGTCCGGTCAGCGGCGCGTTTGAGGACGCAATCAACGCGCGCAGCGTCAAAAAAACGGCCGGCTCCGATGTGATTCCGCTCGTCAGCGGAGAAAACCAGGCGCTGACAACCTCGCAGATCATCGCACCCATCTCGATGGACGGCCAGCCTATCGGCGCAGTGGTGCTGCTGTCGCGCAGCGGCTCTCTGGGGGAATCGGAGCAAAAGGCGGCGGAAGCGGCAGCGGCGTTTTTGGGCCGGCAGATGACCCAATAAGATAAGACGCCCCAAGCGGCTTTCGGATGTCCAAATGTCAACTTGAAGCGCAATTTCGCGTTTCAAGTTGATTTTTTGTATATCAGAAGGTAGAATTGTACCAAACTGTTTTGGAGGGGTATTGTGAGCAGAACTCTGGCGGAAAAGATCATACAAAACCATCTGGTATCCGGCGAAATGAAAGCCGGAGAGGAAATTTCAATTAAAATCGACTATACGCTGACGCAGGATTCCACCGGCACGATGGCGTACCTTCAGTTTGAGGCGATGGGCGTACCGCGTGTAAAAACCAAAAAGTCGGTGGCTTATATCGACCATAACACGCT
>JAJUJH010000077.1 GCA_029265435.1 Clostridiales bacterium | reverse complement strand
CTATAATTTCACGCCCAAAAGAGGGGGGCTCTAATCGCTTGCACAATGACGGTTAACGCTGACGCCTCTCTGCTTGACAAGGACCGGCTCTTTGGCAGGATCATATACATATATTTCTGCTTTTATGCGATGGCCGCGGCAGAGCGCTTCGAAATCAATATCATATACGGAGCGGCGCTGTTCATGACGCTTGCGGCGTTTGTGAGGATGCTAAAGTTTACCGTAAGGACCACATACGATCTGCGATGGCTGAAAGTGATCAAGCTGGCGCTGATCGTTTTTTTTGTGTTCACATCGGCATATGTGATCGTGCTGTATCCGCTTCTTTACCGGTATTCCCATACCGTATATGCCATGTTGATCATTGTCGCGCCGCTCATCGTATCTGAGGCGGCGTCGGCCGAACTGGGCAGACTCGGGCGCTCGAATAAGCTGACAAGGAGCAAAGAGCTTGTGATATCGGCAGGCAGCGTTTTTGTTTGCGCCGCCGCGACAAGCATGCTGATTCGGCTGTCCGGTACGGATAATGACCTGCTGATACTGCCGCTGACCATCGGCATGGGGCTGGAATGGCTGCGTCAGTGGAGGTGCCGAAGCTACATGATCGAATATCCGAGAATGGAAACCTTCGCGGCGGATTTCAGACAGGCCGCGAGCGCACGGCTTTACGACGGCATGGTCATCACATCGGGCGCGGCGCTCAACGTGTTTATGTTCACATATGTGCTGTATATACTGCTGATGCATAAAAGGAGCTTTTCGCTCGACGTTTTTGTGATTTTTGCGTTGATTGCGCTCGCGTGCGGCGTCGTGTTTCTGCTGACCTACCGCTTCGCCCGACGGCCGCTCATCGATAAGCTCGGCAAGAACGCGGCGTTTGTGCTGGGAACGGCCATCGCGATATTTGCCGTGTACGTGTTCAGGGACAGCTGGTACGGCGGCGGGCTCGCGATTTCACTTCAGACGCTGCTTCTGCTTTTCGGTCTCATGCTGCAGATGATCGCCTCTATGGATTTGCGGGAAGATATAATGCTGGTGGTCTATCTGCAGAATAAAAACGCCGACGCGTCGGCGCTGAATCAGCGGACGCAGCGGCTCGACCATTGGACGGCAGTGATATCCGAAGCGATATGCCTTTCGGTGCTGGCGGTTCTGATTACCGATCCGCTGATATACGGCATGGACTTCGACGGCTATATTGCGCTTGCGCCGCAGGTGGGCAGCAGTCTTGTCGCCATACCCACATTGCTTTTGATCGCATCGCTGTTTTATTCTCTGCGCCAGCCGCTGACCAAAAAGTATGACCGAAAGCTCAAAGCATATGTGCGCGGCAAAGAGGCGGGTAAAGAAAATCCCGTCATGGAGAAAAGGCTTAAAAATGTGCTGATCACAAAATACAAGAAACGTATCGGCGTTCATGTGATACGAATGCTGCTGAAACCCGTGATGTACCATTCGATTACGGGAAAAGAGCATGTGGATGCCCTGCCGGGCATATTCGTATTCAATCATCGCGAGATATACGGGCCGATTGCCGCGGTCGTGTTTCTGCCGTACGACATGCGCCCGTGGATTCTCGACAAGATGATCGACAAAGCGCAGATCACCGCGCATATGTACAACGGAACATTCAGCCGCATCCGTTGGCTGCCCGTTGTGATGCGCAAGGCGCTTGCGAAAATGCTGAGCCCGCTTGTGGTGTGGGCGCTGAATTCGTTCGAGCCGATCCCCGTTTATCGCGGCGCCGCGAAGAATGTGCTGAAAACATTTGAACTGTCGATGGACTGTCTGCAGTCGGGCGACAGCATACTGCTTTTTCCTGAAAATCCTGTGGGAAGATACACCGACAGCGAGCAGATCAGCGATTTTTACCGAGGATTCGCGAATATCGGACGGCTGTATTACAAACGGACGAAGGAAAGCATATCGTTTTATCCGGTGTATGCGAGTCCGCGCACGCGGGAACTGCGTATCGGCGAGAGCGTGAAATACGATCCGACGAACGGGCGGCGCGAGGAGGAACGGATCGTGTCTGAGCTTCTGCAGCGTATGCGCGAGCTGCAAAGGCTGGACGAAGGTCGCTAAATTTCGACCGGCATGCGTTTTTGGCCGGCCGGCCGCGGCATGGCCTGCCCCTGCGTGAGGTTTCGGACATGCTCCAAAAAGGCGTCTTCACTGCCGCTTCTCACGCTGACGGCGGCTTTGACGGTTTCGGCGTAATCAATCTCGTCAAAAAGGCATCCCGCTTTTTGCAGCGGCGTCTGAATACGGGAAAAGACGGCGAAGTCGAACTCGCATATATAGACGCTGCAAGGGACAAGCTCCACCTTTTTCGCTTCTTCAAGCGATTGGGCGACGCTTTGCGTGTAAGCGCGCACAAGCCCGGCCGCGCCAAGCAGCGTGCCGCCGAAATAGCGGGTGCATACGGCGACCACGTTTTGAAGGCCGGATTTTTTGAGCACTTCAAGCATCGGCAGTCCCGCGGTCCCCTGAGGCTCCCCGTCGTCGCCGTATCGCATCGCGCCGCTTTCGAGCAGCCAAGCAAAGCAGTTGTGGCGGGCGTCGTAATGCAGCTTGCGGCGCCGTTCGACGACGCGCTGCGCTTCGTCCTCACTGTCGGCGCGACAGACGTATCCGATGAATCTCGATTTTTTGATAACGAGCGTTGTCTCGTTTTCGTTTTTGAGCGTGATCATAGCGTCGGAGGTTTGAGCCGCATCAAGTGGGCTCTCTGGCAGAAACCGAGCGATGCCCAAAACGCCAAGCCGCGCACGTTCCAAACATACACGTCAAGGTCGATGGTATCGGCGTTCAGTATTTTCATCAGCTTATGAAAGGCTTGTGTGCCGTAACCCTTGCGGCGTTTTGACCGGACGATAAAGAAGTGCCGCAGATAATAGGGATGACGGTCAACGGCGACAAGCGCATAACCCACGACCATATTGCCGAGCGAAAAAACGTAGGCACAGTCTCCGCGCTTTAAAAAGCCCTCCATGCACTGACGATACTGGTCGTCCTTCAGAGGCGTGTCGCTTCGCTCATCCTCGGCCAGCTCCCGATACATGCGTGCCAGCAGTTTCACATTGGAACAAGGCCGCACCTCAATCTCGACAGGCATCGTCTGTTCCCCGCTAGCTCCTGAAAACGGCTTTATGGAATATTTTCTTGCCTTTTTTTATCAGCATTACGCCGTTTTCAAAGCAGTCCGGCGTAACGGGCATGAATTCGTCGGCAACCTTGACGCCGTTAACGGCGATTCCGCCTTGTGCGATCAGACGCCGCCCTTCTCCGCGCGATGCCGTGAGCCCGCAGGTTTGCAGCAGATCGATCAGCAAAAGGCCGTTGATGCTGCCGACCGTCGTTTCGGGAACGCTGCCGCCCTCCGCGCCGCCCTCAAACAGCGCCTCGGCGGCCGCCTTGGCTTTGTCCGCTTCTTCTTTTCCGTGCACCTGTTTGGTGACTTCGTAAGCGAGCTTCACCTTGGCGTCGTTGATGCGCTCGTCTTTAAAACCGCAGAGATGACGAATCTCGTCCAAAGGCAGAAATGTGAGCAGCGAGAGGCAGGTCTCGACGTCACTGTCGGCCACATTGCGCCAGTACTGATAAAACTCATACGGGGATGTTTTTTCGGGGTTGAGCCATACCGCTCCTTTTTCCGTTTTCCCCATCTTTCGTCCGTCGCTTGTGAGCAGAAGCGTAAACGTCATGCCGTAGGCTTCCCTGTGCTCTTTCCTGCGTATCAGATCCGCACCCGCGAGTATGTTGGACCACTGGTCGTCTCCGCCAAGCTCCAGCTTGCATCCGTATTTCTTGTTGAGCACCAGAAAGTCGTATCCTTGCATGAGCATATAGTTGAACTCAAGAAACGTAAGCCCTTTTTCCATTCGGTTTTTATAGCACTCGGCCGTAAGCATGCGGTTCACCGAAAAGTGCACGCCGATGTCGCGCAGAAAATCGATGTAGTTGAGCGGCAGAAGCCACTCCGCGTTGTTGATCATCAGCGCCTTTCCGTCGCTGAAGTCAAGGAAACGCCGCATCTGTGTTTTAAACGCCTCCGAATTTTTTTCGATATCCTCTTTCGTCAGCATTTTTCTCAAGTCTGATTTGCCGGACGGATCGCCCACCATCGTGGTGCCGCCGCCGATCAGCGCGATGGGACGGTGGCCCGCCCGCTGCATATGCGCCATCGCCATGAGCTGGACGTAATGCCCCACGTGCAGACTGTCCGCAGTCGGATCAAAACCGATATAGAACGTGACGCTTTCTTTTCCGAGCAGCTCTCTCAGCCCCTCGTGCGTGACCTGCTTGATAAACCCTCTTTCGCTGAGCACATCATATACGTTTACCATTATTTTCTCCTCAATTTGACGTTCGTATTGTATTATAGCCAATATTGGCCGGTGTGGCAAGAATTCCGCGCAGAGGGCCTGCCAAGGGATGCGGCATGATCAGAAAGGCGCGCCTGATGATATTGAAACAACACATTATATCGAAAATCGCAAAAAACAGGTGTTTTTTCGTCTTTATTTTACATAATTAATAATTTTGTATGTTATCAGGCAGGAAAAACCTTTTGCGGCGGCGAATTTTTACTATCACACGATTGTACCTGCTTAGGAGGAGTAGCCATATGGAGATCACGGACATCCGCATCAGGCGGATTGACTCGATGGGGAAACTGAAGGCTGTCGTTTCCGTCACCTTTGACGACATGTTCGCCATCCACGACATGAAGATCATTGAGGGGCAGAACGGCTATTTCATCGCGATGCCGTCCCGAAGAACACCGAACGGCGAGTACAAGGATATTGCCCACCCGATCAATTCGGCGGCGAGATCGTTGATCCAGACTGCCATTCTGGAGAAATTCGAAAGTCTGCCGGAAGACGAAGAGTATGCGTCGTATCAAGCCTGACGGCAAATAAAAATCCCGTCCTCCCTCGACGGGCTTTTTTATTTTATCGGGTTATTTCAGCTTCGCAAATATCATGCGCCCCGCCGCCGTTTGTATCACGCTGGTGACGATGACGGCAACCGGCTTGTTCATTTCCTTCGTACCCTCCTCAACCACAATCATCGTGCCGTCGTCGAGGTATGCGATGCCCTGCCCCGGTTCTTTGCCTTCCTTCACAACCGTAACCTTCATTTCCTCGCCCGGCAGCACAACGGGTTTTATTGCGTTGGAAAGCTCGTTGATATTGAGCACAGGCACGTTTCTTACCGCGGCGACCTTGTTGAGATTGAAATCGTTGGTGACAACGATGCCGTTCATCTTCTTTGCAAGGTTTAAAAGCTTGGCGTCCGCATCGCCGGAATCGTCGGCGTCCGCCTGAACGATCTTCACAGGCATGTTGAGTTCGGTCTGTATGCGCTTTAAAACGTCAAGGCCTCTGCGCCCGCGGTTTCTTTTCAAATCGTCCGCAGAGTCCGCGATGTGCCGCAGCTCGTCCAGAATAAAATCCGGAATGATCAAAACGCCTTCGATAATGCCGGTGTTGCAGATGTCAAAAATGCGGCCGTCGATAATCACGCTCGTATCAAGCAGCTTCGGGCGCGCAATGGAATCGTCTTTGCGTTTTTCGTCGCGGTCTTCACGATGCCGCCTGAAAAAACCCGACTGCAGCTCGGGACGGTGACGCACAAGCACCGAAATGCCGAGATAAACGCAGATGATATAGATGATCAAATTCACGATGCCTGCGATCCAGCTTACCATAATAATGCTGGAAACGAGACTGGAAAGAAAGAAGGCGACGACAAGGCCCAAAAGCAATCCGGCGGTGGCCGGAAGCACCACATGTGCGGGCAGCTTTGACAAACGCTTGTCGGCCTGCCCCGCGGCGTTGAATATCGCGTCCACAATCGGTTTTGATAACGCGAGAAAAATAAGACCCGAGAGTATGCCGGACATTATGAAGATGACGAGACTGACCCAGTCGAGCAGCATGGCGTAAGCGTTGGTGCCGTTGAGCTTGCTCAGTACCTCAAATACAAGCACGACGATGCCGGGGCCGATAAAAAGGCCAAGCAATACTATAAAAAAACGTGCGATTTTTTTAGCCATTCATCCACCTCGTCATATTCAAAACCTGATCGGTTGATTGATTATATCATAAAAGGGAACAAAAATAACCGATTTCGCCAAAAAGCCTTAAAATGTTCACATTTACAGGACTTGAGTAATGATGCGTCTGACCTCTTCATCTTTTTTGTTGCTTGCGAGCGCCAGTTCAGAAACGAGAATCTGCATGGAGGTGCCAAGCATTTTCTTTTCGCTTGAGGAAAGGCTTTTTTGTGTTTCGCGTTTGAGCAGGCTTTTGATGACCGACGCGATTTCATAGACGTTGCCGGATTTCATTTTTTCGAGATTTTCGCGGTTGCGCTTGTTCCAGTTGGTCGGTTCGTCTACGTCTTCAAGCGTTTTGAAAGACTCGAATACGTCGCGGCACACGTCGCTTGTGATGATGCTGCGAAGCCCCGCCTTTTCAGCGTTTTCAACGGGCACATGAACCTTGATATCGCCGTCGGAGAACCTGAGCACATAATAATCCCTTTTTTCGTCAAGAAAATCGCGCTGTTCAATGGCCTCGACGACCCCCGCGCCATGCATCGGGTATGATATTTTATCGCCTTTGTGAAACATGCGACGTACCTGCCTCCTTAACAATGATATAGCAGCGGGGGGGACTTTGTCAAATCCCGCTCGATTTATGCATTCTGGTGCTGGCGCAAAAGCGACTGCGGTTTAAGAGCAGCCGCACGATTTTTCGCACACTGACAACGCGGCGGAATATGATTATAGAGCAGAGTGATTAGGAGGGAAAAAAGCATGATGGAGAAAAGAAGGTGCCGGGCCATGGCTTTTATCAAAGGCGGGGAAAACGCTCCCCGGCTTTCGGGAACCGTATGGCTGACGGATACGCCGGCCGGCGTTCGGCTGGAGGCGCGTGTGACGGGTCTGCCGCCTAACGAAACGGGTTTTTACGGATTTCATCTTCACGAACGGGGAAGCTGTGCGCAGCCGTCGTTTGAAAGCGCCAAAGGACACTATAACCCGTCGGGAGCGCCGCATCCGCGGCATGCGGGCGACTTTCCGGTACTGCTCGCGACGAATGCGGCCGATGCGTGGCTGTCGTTCGTGACAACGCGCTTCACCGTCGGTGAAGTGATCGGGCGTTCGGTCGTGATACACGCAAACGCGGACGACTACACCTCTCAGCCAGCGGGAAATGCGGGGGAACGTATAGGGTGCGGTATCATACAGGCGGTTTGACAAGCGATGCGGAAAGCCGCGGGCTTTGCCCGCGCGGATGGGACAGGCCCGTATACATATATACGGCTGACATAAATTATTCACAACACTCTCACAAACTTGTAGGATTAACTTCTATACAAATATGATACAATAACAATCAGAGGTGAAGGAATGGACGGATTGTACGAAGCGGCTGCGCTTGCGCTGCGGTACTGGTTTGTGATTGCGGCGCTGATTATTGTGCTCGGCGTGACGAGCCTATCCATTAAAGAATACAGAGACAAACGCATCGTTCTTAACGTCGCGCAAAGCAGTATCGGGTATCTCGCGGTGATATCGGGCCCCGAGGATGTGATGGGCGAGAACATTCCGCTGCTTGAAAACAATACGATCGGACGGTCCAGAAACGCCGATATCATGTTTGCCGACCGGACGGTGGAAAAAATACATTCGCGCATTTACCTGCGTGAAGACGGTGCGGTGATGATAAGCCGTCTGGGCCGCGGCGATATCACGGTAAACGGCACGGGCCTGCAAGACAGCGCGGCGCTGAAAAGCCGCGATATCGTCTGCTTCGGCAATGTGGTGACAAAGGTATTTTTAAAGGAAGGATAACCGATGGTACTGCAAAGAAGAGGCGCCGGCGCGATGCTTGCGCTCACAATACTGTTCATACTGTCCGCATGCGCTCTGCTGTCGTTTAAAGAAGGAGCGTTTGATTGGACATATGCGGCTTTCGGACTCGGCGCGGCGCTCGTGATACTGCTCGGCTATAATCTTGCGGCGCTGATATTCCGGCATGTGGACCGTATCACGCTCGTCATATGCTTTTTTCTTGCAAGCGTCGGCCTTGTGATGCTTGCAAGGCTCAAAATGGAGAGCGCTTTCCGCCAGCTTATCTGGCTGGCGGCGGGAATCGTGGTCATGTATGTCACCATCGTAATCGTCAAGCGCGCCTCCGATTTCGGACGGCTCAATTACCTGATGATGGCGGGCGCTTTCGGTCTGATCGCTTTTGCATATCTGTTTGCCAAAACGGTGGGCGGGGCGCGGAACTGGGTCAGCATTGCAGGAATGTCGTTTCAGCCGAGCGAGATAGCAAAGGTGCTTTATATCATCGTTTCCGCCTATTTTTTTGCGGAAAGGCGCGCGACGAGCGCAATCGTCGCTTATGCGCTTTTCGCGGGCGCCTGTGTGATGACGCTGGTGCTTTCGAACGATCTCGGCGCGGCGCTGCTTTTTGCGGGGACGTTTCTTATCATGTTTTTTGCGGGAACAGGGCGGACGCTTTTGACAATCGCGGGGCTGGGCGTGGCGGGAGCGGGCGCGGTAGCCAGCTATTATCTGTTTCCGCACGTCAGAACGCGCGTGGAGATATGGCGCGATCCGTGGAGCTATCACCGGACGCAAGGCTATCAGATCGTGCAGGGGCTGATGGCGATCGCCGCAGGCGGCGCTTTCGGTGCGGGCCTCGGGCTTGGCTATCCGAGCGCGGTGCCCGTCAACACAAGCGATTTTATATTTGCGGTCATATGCGAGGAATTCGGCGTAATATTCGGCATCATATTGATTCTGCTGTATCTCGTATTCATCGTTCGCGGAATGATCATCGCGATGGACGCAGGATCGCGTTTCGACGCGCTGCTCGTTTTCGGCGCGACGTGCATGCTCTCGCTGCAGTCGTTCATCATTATCGCGGGCGTCATCAAGCTGATTCCGCTGACAGGGATTACGCTGCCGTTCATCAGCGCGGGAGGCAGCTCGATGCTTGCGTGCCTCACGCTGGTGGGCATCATAGAGGGCGTCAACGTCAAGAACGGGGAGCGTGACGAAAAGGAGATCAACAAAGCGGGAGGGGCGGTCATATGAAGAATGTGCTTCGGCGAAACATCCGCACGCTGCTGATCGTTTTTTCCGTCATGTTTGCGGGCCTCGCCGTATATCTCACATATGTGGAATTCACGTTCGGCGAGCGCTGGTTCGTGACGCCGTACAATCCGCGCATACAGCAGTCGGAAGCCGACGTGGAGCCGGGCAGTTTGCTTGACAGGACGGGCCGGAAGCTGCTTTACACCGAAAACGATGAACGCGTTTATCTAAGCGATAAAAGCATGCGTCTTGCAATATCGCATATCATCGGCGACAGCTACGGTATGACATACGGAGCGCAGACCATGTTTGCGAAGTATTTGTACGGCTACGACCAGGATACGATTTCGCGGATCGTGGGGCTGGTTTCGGGAGAAAAACGGCGCGGCGGTGATGTGAGGCTGACAATCGACGCGGAACTTTGCGAAACGGCGCTGAAAGCGCTTGACGGCTATAACGGCGCGGCGGTGGTGATGAACTACAAGACGGGAGAGATACTCGCAAGCGCATCGTCTCCCACGTTCGACCCGACGGATATGAAGGAGTTTCTGGAGGGCGGCGGCGAAAGCGAGCTTGTAAACAGGGCATTTGCGGGCCTTTATCCGCCGGGCAGCACGTTTAAGCTGATTACGGCGGCGGCGCTGATCGAAAACGGGCTTGGCGGTTTCCAGACAACGTGTGCCGGAAGCACGGAAATCGGCGGAAAAACCATCAAATGCACGGACGAGCACGGGCCTGAGGACCTTAAGGAAGCCATACAGCATTCCTGCAACGTCTATTTTTCGGAAGCGGCGCAGCAGCTCGGCGGCGAAAAGCTTTATCGTGAAGCGAATCAATTTCTGTTTAACAGCGACGTGATGTTCAGCGATATTGTGATGGGCGAGAGCGTGTTTGAAAAGGCGGGTTCGGATACGGATCTCGGGTGGTCGGCCATCGGCCAGTATCACGATCTGATCACACCGCTGCATGCGTGCATGATCGCGGCGTGCATTGCGAACGACGGCGCGATGATGGAGCCGAAGCTGCTTGAAAGCGTCTCGTACGGCAATACGCAGACGTATGCGCTTTCGACCGCTGTGGCCGCGCGGCCGCTTGACGATACGTCTTTGCTCAAGGAATACATGGTAAACGCGGTGGCGAAAGGCACGGGCAAAAAGGCGGCCATAAAGGGCGTGACCGTGGGGGGCAAAACGGGCACCGCCGAGATAGCGGGCAAAGACGGCAACGAGGAGCATTCATGGTTCGTCGGCTTTATCGAGGACGAGGCCCATCCGCTCGCCGTTGCGGTGGTGATGGAAAAAGCGGGCTCCGGAGGCTCTCATGCCGCCCCTGCCGCCAAAAAGGTGCTTCAGAAAGCGATGGAGCTTGGGTATTAGCATGAACGATGAGATAAGAGAAAAGCTAAGAACCCTGCCCAAAACGCCCGGCGTTTATTTGATGAAGAACGCCGATGGCAAGGTGATATACGTCGGCAAAGCGCTCGCGCTTAAAAACCGTGTCAGCCAGTATTTTCAGAATACGCGCAAGGACGGAAAGACGGCGGCGCTTGTGGCGGAAATTGCGGACTTTGATTACATACTGACAAAAACGGAGATTGAGGCGCTGATACTCGAGTGCAATATGATCAAACGGTACAGCCCGTATTACAACATCATGCTGCGCGACGACAAGCATTATCCGTATATCCGCATCGATTTCAACGAGAAATTCCCGCGCGTCTGCGTGACGCGGCGCGTGAAAAACGACGGCGCGAAATATTTCGGCCCGTATATCGCGGCGCATATATTGCATGACGTGCTGGATACCGTCGCACGCGCTTTTCCGATACGCACCTGCAAAAAGGAACTGACGGGCGCGGAAAAAAGCCGGCCGTGCCTGAACTACGAGATGAACCGCTGTCTCGCTCCGTGCGCGGGCAAGGTGAGCGAATTCGATTATAAACGCATGGTGGACGAGGTGGCTCAGTTTTTGCAGGGCAAGTATAAGGGACTGCAAAAACAGCTTCAGGAGGATATGAAAGCCGCGTCCGACAACATGGAATATGAAAAGGCCGCCGTGCTTCGGGACCGCATCGGCGCGCTCAACAGGCTTTTTGAAAAGCAGAAGGCGGGTTTTCCGGATCTTCACGACAAAGACGTGTTCGCCGTATTCCAGACCGGGGACGAAGCGGTGGTGCAGGGCATGTTCGTGCGGCGCGGCGAGCTTAACCATACCGAGCGGTATTTTATGACTTGCGCCGGGGAGCGTGAGCCGCAGGTGCTCTCGCATCTAATAAAGCAGTATTATTCGGGCGTCGACGGTATCGCGAAGCAGATATACGTCAACGTGGTTCCCGAAGAACGTGAGCTGATCGAGCGATGGCTGTCCGAAAAGCGCGGGTCGAAGGTTGCGCTGCATGTGCCTGAAAAAGGCGATAACCGCAAGCTCGTGGATATGGCGCTGAACAACGCAAGGGAAGCGCTAGAACGGCGTCTGGCGCGAATCGAGCGCGATTTCGGCATGACGCAGGGCGCGCTGGCGGAGCTTCAGAAGGCGCTCGGGCTGGAAAGAACGATTGACCGAATGGAGTGCTACGACATCAGCAACATACAAGGCACGGATTCGGTCGCGTCCATGGTGGTGTTCCGCGGAGGGAAGCCGGAAAAGAAATCGTACAGGCGTTTCCGCATCAAGACGGTGGAGGGCGCGAACGACTTTGCGTCGATGAACGAGGTGCTCACACGGCGTTTGAAGGACGCACTGCAGGGCCGGGAAGGGTTCGATGAGCTGCCGTCGCTGATTATCGTGGACGGCGGAAAAGGACAGCTGTCTTTTGCGTACGACGCGCTTTGTTCGCTGGGGCTTGAAGACCTGCCGCTTATCAGCCTTGCCAAGCGCGAGGAAGAGGTGTAT
>JAJUJH010000169.1 GCA_029265435.1 Clostridiales bacterium | reverse complement strand
GCATCGATCCGGACGCGGAGGACGTGATTTTAAAGCAGATGCGCCTTCAAGCCGAGCTTGCGGTGGATATTGCGGATGTCATATTGTTTTTTGTGGACGCGAAGCAGGGCGTGCTGCCGGCCGATTATGAGATCGCGGATATGCTGCGCCGTGCGAACAAGCCTGTGATTACGGTTGTCAACAAAGCGGACAACAAACAGGACGAGCAGAACATTTACGACTTTTACGCCCTCGGAACCGACCAGCTTTTCGCGATATCGTCGTCACAGGGGCTTGGCCTTGGCGACCTGCTGGACGCGGTAATTGCGGATTTTGAGCCGCAGACCGGGGAGGATGAAACCGAGGCTGTGCATATCGCGATTGTGGGGCGCCCCAACGCGGGCAAATCGTCCCTTGTCAACGCGATAATCGGCGAGGCGCGCACCATCGTATCGGATATCGCGGGCACCACGCGCGACGCCATCGACGTGCCGTTTAAGCGCGACGGCATCGACTTTGTGCTCATCGATACGGCGGGCATACGCAAAAAAGCGCGCATCGAAGATAAATCTATCGAGCGTTACAGCGTGATCCGTGCGTTTGCCGCGGTCAGACGCGCCGATGCCGTGGTGGTGATGATCGACGCGAAGGAAGGCATTGCCGAGCAGGACGTGAAGATCGCGGGGTTTGTGCATGACGAGGGCAAGCCGTGCGTGATTGCGGTCAACAAGTGGGACGCGGTTGAAAAGGATTCGCACACCGTCAACAAATACAACAAAGAGATTGCGACGGCGCTCGGTTTCATGAGCTATGCGGAAACGGTGTATATCTCCGCGCTCACGGGGCAGAGGCTCAACCGTTTGTTTGACGCACTGCTTAAGGCGAGGGAAAACAGCCTTCGGCGCATATCGACGGGCATACTGAACGAGTGCATCGGCGAAGCCGTCTCTATGGTGGAGCCGCCGTCCGATAAGGGAAGAAGGCTCAAGATCTATTATGCGTCTCAGGTGGCGACGGCGCCGCCGTATTTTGTGATATTCGTCAACGATGCGCGGCTCGTTCATTTTTCATATATGCGCTACCTCGAGAATTATATCCGTAAAACATTTGATTTTTCGGGTACACCTATCAAACTGGCGGCCCGAAACAAAAACGAGTAGGGAGTCTTTTTATGGTCATTAGGTATGTATTGGCCGCTGTCATCGGTTATTTGATCGGATGTGTGTCTTTTGGGTATATTGCCGGCAAGCTTTTCAAGGGAAGAGACATCAGGGAGGAAGGCAGCGGAAACGCGGGCACAGCCAACGCGATACGGAATTACGGCTGGGCCATCGGGCTGTTCACATTTGTGGGAGACGTGAGCAAAGGCGTGCTCGCGGCTTGGATCGGTTCGCTGCTGCTTCCCGGAACGGGGGGCATACTCGGCGTGACGCCGCTGTCGGCGGGTGTTTGCGTGGGCGGCCTCGGAGCGGTGCTTGGTCATATCTGGCCCGTGTTTTTGAAATTCCGCGGCGGAAAAGGCGTGGCGACAAGCCTTGGCGTGCTGATTATGATGATGCCCGTCCATACGGCGGTCGTGCTGGCCGGGTGTATCGTCATCATTGCGCTGACACGCACGATGTCGATCGGTTCGCTCGTCGGCACGGCGCTGATGACGGCTTGCTCTTTCGTGTTTTTCTTCGGAGATATTTGGAACAACGCGACGAGCGTATTGCTTTTTATACTTGTGTTTTATTCGCACCGCGCAAACATCAAACGCCTTGCGGAAGGAAAAGAGAACCAGCTTTAAATACCGTTTCGAATGCGACATTTCGTTTGCGGAATGGACAATTGGAGGGCGAATGCTTCAGATTATTGTGATTGCCGTTTTGGTGGCGGCCGATCAGCTGACCAAGCTGCTGCTGTGGTCCAAGGATGCGCTGTATCAGCCGGCGCCCGTGATACCGGGCGTGCTCAACGTGACACCGATTAAAAACGAAGGCGCGTCTTTCGGCATGCTTCAGGGAGCCCAGCCGTTTTTTATCGTCATGACTCTCATTGTGCTCTTTGCGGTCGGGTATTATATGATCCGGCGCCGCAGGACGCAGCCCGTTTTTTTGCGCGTCGTGCTGGCGGTGCTGTTTGCGGGCGCTCTCGGAAACCTGATAGACCGCATCGCTTTTGGTTATGTGCGCGATTTCATCGATTTCTGCGCGTTCGATTTCTGGAAATGGGTGTTCAATATTGCGGACGCCTCCCTTGTGATCGGCGCGATACTGCTTGCCGTTTACCTGCTCTTCTTGCATAAAGACAAAAAGGCCGAAGAAAAAACGGAAAAAGACGGCGCGGGATCCGAAAGTGCCGCCGAAGACAGCCGCGAGGCCGGCGGCGGAGAGAAAAGCGAAAACAGCGATGGATGACATCACGCGTTTGGCGGCGGACGAAAATGCCGGCAGGCTCGACAAATACCTTGCGGAAAAGCTGCCGCTGACGCGGTCGCACATCAAGAACGCGATCGAAGAGGGCCGCGTGACGCTTAACGGCCGTCCGGCAAAGCCGGGCGATAAGCTGCGGCTCGGCGATATCATCGAAATGACGACACCTCCGCCCCGGGAAACGGAGGTGGAGGCGGAGGATATACCGCTCGACATCGTCTACGAGGACGAATGGATGGCCGTCGTCAACAAGCCGCAGGGCATGGTGGTGCATCCTGCGCCCGGCAACGAGACGGGCACGCTTGTGAGCGCACTGCTGCATAGCGTTAAAGACCTATCGGGCATCAACGGCGAGAAGCGCCCGGGTATCGTGCATCGGCTCGACAAGGATACGTCCGGCCTGCTCGTGATCGCGAAGAACGACGAGGCGCATGTGGCGCTCGCAAAGCAGATTGCGGAAAAAAGCGCGCGGCGCATATATGCGGCCATTGTGCACGGCAACATCCGCGAGGACACGCTCACGATCGACAAAAGCATCGCGCGAAGCCGCACCGACAGAAAAAAGATGGCGGTGGCGGCGGGCGGACGGCGGGCGGTGACGCATGTGCGCGTGCTTGAACGCTTCGGCGCTTTCACGTATATCGAGGCGGAACTTGAGACGGGACGCACGCACCAGATCCGCGTGCATCTTGCGAGCATACAGCGCCCGGTCGCGGGGGACAGGGTATACGGCCCCAAGGATGTGAAGCTGCATCAGTCGGGCCAGCTGCTTCATGCGAAAAAGCTGGTGCTGCACCATCCGAAAACGGGGCGGGAGATGATTTTTGAAGCGCCTCTTCCCGGATACTTTGAGACGGCGCTTCGCAAACTGCGCGGGGAGGGCCCTTGTTGACGGTGCGTAAAATCAGAATGTGACGGCTCAAAAACCGCTTCCGCGCCTTTGAGAATTTATTATGAGACAATTCGAAATGTTGACTTTTTATTGTGCGTTGTCTATAATAGTCTAAGTTAAAAAACTCCCATTGTCGAGGCCGCGTTGCGGTTTTGTGGGGTATGGGAGGGAGGGTTAATTAGGTGGCAGAAATACGCGTCGGTGAAAACGAATCTTTGGAGAACGCTCTGAAACGGTTCAAGCGCCTGACCGCAAGGGAAGGCACGCTGGCTGAGCTCAGGAAACGCGAGCACTACGAAAAGCCAAGCGTCAAGAGAAAGAAAAAGGCAGAGGCGGCTCGGAAGAGAAAACACTAATTGCACATACATAATCGCAAACAGAAGCCCGGGGGCGGCGTTCCCCGGGTTTTATTGCATCATAAGGCTGCCAATAAAACATAAATATCATTTGCGGGCAAGACGGGCTTTGCCCGCGCCGCCCACACCATGCGGTAGATGGAAAGCCGTCGGAGAACCGAAGGCTTTTCGACAAGATGAGGAAGGCTTTTGGTATGCCTTCTTTTTTTGTTTCCGTCCGCATAATAATAATCGGGATTTTTGATGTCAAAAAGTCAGAATGTATTGCCGGAGAAAAGGTTTTGAGCCGATTGAGCCAATTCAAAAAACATATCGTGCAGAAGTTCGAGCTTGCGCCCGAGGCGGCGGGCTGCCTGCGCCTGACGGTGATCGACAACACCAATGTGTATATCGAAAACCATAAGGGCATTGCGGAATACACGCAGAAAAAAGCGTCGGTTTACGGCGGCGCTTTTACCGTCGTAATCTGCGGCAGCGATCTGAAGCTCGAGCGGTTCGGGCGCGACAACGTGGCCATCCGCGGCGATATCCGGTCGGTCCAGTTCGAAAATTTATGATAAGAGGTGGCGGCGCGCCTTGAGAATATGGAAAACAATTGCCGGATATGTTATGATACGCGTGGAAGGCCTCTCGCTCGAGAGGTTCTTAAATCTCGCGGCGGAAGCCGGCATAACGGTTTATGACGTTTGGCGCGTT
>JAJUJH010000026.1 GCA_029265435.1 Clostridiales bacterium | reverse complement strand
TATATACGTTTGTATGCCCACATGGAACAGGTTGAAATAAAGCGCCAGCGCAGCCGGTATGCCGATCGAAAGATAGGTGACGCTGTAGAGCAGATCCATCACGACCATGCCCGCGAACATATTGCCGAAAAGACGGAACGACAGCGACACCGGAATGACCGCGTGCGTCACGAGGTTGACCGGCAGCATGAACGCCTTGGGCTTGACAAACCATTTAAGCCTGCCCAAAAAGCCGGTGTAATAAAAACCGAACGCGTTAATGAGCACGAAAGACATCATCGCGATGGACAGCGTAAAGTTGATGTCCGTCGCCGGAGGCCGAAAACCGAAAAGCTCGATCAGGCTGGTGGCGACGATCATCACCGCGATCGTGAAGATATAAGCCGCATAGGAAGCGCCGCGCTTCCCAAGCTGCGAGTTGGTGAATTTCTCACAAAACTCGACAAACGTCTCAAGTATATTCTGTATGCCTTTCGGCACCGTTTTGAATCTCGGAATTACCAGAACGCGAATAAGCACGGCGATCACGGTCAGTATCAGCATGACGATCCATGTGACAAGCATCGTTTCGTTAACCTGAAGGCCGAATATGGAAACCTTCGGCGGCGTCACCGAAACTTCTTCCATATTGAATGCCATCCGTCCAAAGCCCGACGTCATTTGCTCAATCATTGCCGTTTTCCTTTCCGCCCGTGATTTCGCGGTCCGCTTTTTCTTTCTTATTCCGCCGCGCATTCGCAAACGCCAGCGCCGCTGTCAAGCCAGCCAGCATACCGCCTGCCGTCCATATCACATGTGTCAGGGATACTTTCGATATGAGGACGATGACAAGCACGATCAGCGCGATCTTGACAACCAGCAAAACCGCACCCAGCGCTTTCTTTGCGACATCTTCCCCGAGTATCATTTTACCGAATACATACAGACCGGCTGCCTGAAGCACGCCGATCACAATACCGACAAACAAACCCCACATAACAATTCATTGTAATCAATACGCCTCGAAAATGCAAGTGTCCTGCGGCACAAAATATTGCTCCAATGTCTCGTTATCCCTTGCTCCGCAGTGAACGACATACGCGAGCTGCGCCGCGCTCAGGAATTTCGAGCAGCCGTTTCGCGTGCTGTTCCATGACGCGAAACCGTCGGCGATATCATAGTGTTCCAGCAAGCCCTGCGCGCCAAAAAAACGCAGCAGCGCCTGTGCGTCCACGATCCGCGCCATGCCGTATTTGCCGCCGCATCGCGACGGGACAGCATATTCGGCGAAACGGCATCCATGCGACAGCACATATGAAAGCAGCGCGTCGATATCGGCTTGAGACCGATACACCGTCTCAATGATATCGGCCTTGCCGTTTTCCCCGTAAAACATCATATACGCGCATGCCCGGCCGTCCTCCATCAGCACTGCGCAATGCCCGCCGTCGCTTTCAAGCTCGCCGAGACGCCAGCCCCATTCACGCCCGCCGCGAATCACATAACCGTCGAACCGCTCCATCATGCGCTCGTACAGCGGCGCAATCAACGCCGGGTCCGTTGTTTCCGTCACAGGCGCATCCGTTTTTTTCGCTTTGACGTTTGCTGCGATACGGTTCATAAACGAATATGCCGTCCAGCCGAACCGCTCGTAAAAGGCGTGGCTGAACGGATAAAGATGCGTGATGAATATGCCGCGGGATTTGAGCAGCGCAAGCGATTCCAGCAGCATTGTGCGCATCAGCCCTTCCCCGCGGCGGCTTTTGAGCGTCGCAACGCCCGCGATAAACGCGGAAGGCACGCTGCGGCCTTGTATGCGCACCGTATACGGAATCATGTGCACGATGGAAACGAGCTTTCCGCCTTCGAACATGCAAAGGGAGTTGCCGTCCAGTATTTTGTTCTCGAAATACCAGCCGATAAACGTGTCCGTATCTTGAAAGGCTTCCTTCCAAAGCGCTTTGGCCAGCGGCCTCTCGTCCGCACGAAGCAGGCGGATATCCTTGCTCATATGTTCCTCACACCGATATATTTCTCTTTGAGGCACACGGGATAATAGGACAGCTTCGCCTTTCGAAGCCCTTCTATGCCCATATCTTCCTCGCGGTTGATATAAACCGCGTCGCTGAACTCACGCGCCGCAAACTCCCTGTTGATAAGCGCGAACAGGCCCTGAATATCGGGATTTGCTTTTTCGATATGGATGATCGCCATATCGTTGAACTTTTCGCCCACCGAATACGCCTCGAGCCTGCCGTCCACGTCGATAAGGCCGCATTTCAGCCCCAGCGCGCTTATATTTTTCAGCGCGTCCCTGGCCGCGTTAAGCTCATTGATATGGCTTTGGTCCGGCTCGCCTTTTGTTTTCATCCACC
The DNA here is from genome assembly GCA_029265435.1 of Clostridiales bacterium. Taxonomy (GTDB): domain Bacteria; phylum Bacillota; class Clostridia; order Christensenellales; family SZUA-584; genus SZUA-584. The sequence continues at coordinate 17,412 of JAJUJH010000026.1, read as the reverse complement.
TTTCATGAAGCGCGATGCAGCTGTCAAAATCCGCGTCCGTATAGCGTCGGTATTCAAACGTATGCTCTTTTAAAAACTTGTTGATATGATTGCGCTTTGCATGGTACTTCTTTCCCTCAAGCGTTATCAGATCTTTCGCATTGTATATATACTCGAAATTATCTCGGTCCGGAACAAACGTATACCACCCCGGGCAGTCGCGTTCGATTTTATCCCTGAATTCAACGGTCACGCCCTTGAGAAGCGGTTTTTCCCCTCGAGACGCGAAAAAAGCGTCGTACTCTTTGAGCGGTTCCTCCATGCTTGTGTCGCAATCATTTAAAAAAGGCGGCAGTGCGAACGACACGGATCCGCTGTTGAGATGCAGGTACAGCGCGGCTTCGTCGGATGCCCACCGTATGTTCCAAGCGCGCCGCCATATAAATATGTTCGCGAACGATGCTTCCAAATTATGATAGCCATGGCACAGTGTGTACTTCTCAAAATGTGTCTTGTCTTTAAGTTCAATCGGTTTAAAACTTAGCATGCCTTCTCCTTGTCAATAAGTTTCCTTATTATATCTTAATTCGATGCAATTTAAAAATTGAATAAACCGTTTATGCGGATTATTTGTTTGTACCCGGCACGCTTATTGACACCAATCGGTTTTTTTCTTCGCATAAAGTCCTTTTTTCTCCGATTTTTCGATTTTCCAAAGCGCAAAAGCGCGAATCTGATGCGAATCGCGCTTTTGCTTACATTCAGTTTGGCTTTAGTCCTCAACGATTTGCCCGTCCGGCGTTAACACCGTCACATGCCACGGTATCATCTTGCCGCTGTTCATCAGCGCCCGTTTCACCGCGTTTTCGATTCCGCCGCAGCAAGGCACGCTCATGCGAAGCACATCCACGCTTTTGATATCGTTGTTTTTGAGTATGTCCGTCAGCTTTTCCGAATAATCGGTCATGTCGAGCTTGGGGCATCCGATCAGCGTGATCTTCCCGCGCATGAATTCGCCGTGAACGCCCGCGCGCGCATAAGCTGTGCAATCCGCCGCGATCAGCAGCTTCGCTCCGTCAAAATACGGCGCATTCACAGGCACAAGCTTGATCTGGCAGGGCCATTGCCTCAGCTCCGACGGCGCTTTAGCCGAGGGCGTTGGCACATCGGTTTTTCTTTTGAACGCCGCCGCCCGCGCAGACGGACACCCGCCTGCGTGTCTGACGGCTATATTCTTCTCGGCCTCCGCTTTATCATATTCCGCGGCTTCCCTTTGCTCGATCGTGATCGCTCCCGTCGGGCATTCCGGCAGGCAGGCTCCAAGGCCGTCGCAGTACGATTCGGACACCAGTTTCGCTTTTCCGTCAATCATCGCAAGCGCCCCTTCGTGACACGCCTTTACGCACAGCCCGCAGCCGTTGCATTTATCTTCATCGATGACAATGATATTCCGTTTCATATTCGTTCCTCCCCACTTGCTTTTCTTGCCTTATTATCGTATATTAAAACCGAATCTTCCGTTGCATTTGCAACATTAGGAGGCCGATATGGATATCAGGGCCATATATGAAAAACAGTCCGCGCTTTTCAGCGGCATCAGCGAACATGAGCTGGACGGCATGCTTCGCTGCCTTGACGCAGCGGTTAAAAATTATAAAAAGGGCGGTTTCATTCTGATGGCGGGCGATCCGCTGCCGTATGTCGGCATGATCCTGTCGGGTCAGGCCACCGTTTTCAAAACCGACCTTTTGGGCAGCCGCACGGTACTCGGCATATTGTCGCCGCCGCATCTTTTCGCGGAGACGTTCGTATGCGCCGGGCTGAAAACAAGCCCCGTCACCGTAGAAGCCGTGACCGACGTTTCCGTACTGCTGCTCGGGTTCAACAGAATACTGCACACCTGCGCATCATGCTGCTCGCATCATTCCACGCTGATACGCAATATGCTCACCATCGTCGCGCAGAAAAACCTTTCGCTGAACGAGAAGCTTGACCATATGGCGCGCAAGACCACGCGGCAGAAGCTCGCTTCGTATCTGCTTGAGCAGGCAACCCGCGCGGGCAGCCGTCGCTTCGATATCGCGCTTGACAGGCAGGCGCTGGCCGACTATTTGAGCGTCAACCGCAGCGCGCTGTCGCGCGAGCTCTCCCGCATGAGCGAAGAAGGCGCCGTGGATTACCAGCGCAGCAGCTTTTATTTGAGAAACCCCGAAAAGCTTGAAGAAATGCTGCTTCACGAATAATCGCAATGTGCTATAATGGTCGGGTAATTTGATGAGAGGGGCAAATCGGATGGATAACGGCAGCGGCGTGACATACGCAAGGGGATTTACAGCGGCAGGCGTGGCCTGCGGCATTAAGAAAAACGGCGGCAAGGATCTCGCCGTCATCAAATGCGACTGCGCCGCCACAGCGGCAGGCGTGTTTACACGCAACAGAGTCAAGGGGCACTCCCTTATGCTGGCACAGAAAAACGTACGCAACGGACGTGCCCAGGCCGTTGTCATCAATGCGGGCAACGCCAACGCGTGTCTCGGCAGCCGCGGTGATCATGACGCGCTCCTTATGGCGAAGCTGGCGGCGGAAACGCTCGGCTGCAAGCCGGAGGACGTGCTCACGGGCTCCACAGGCGTCATCGGCATGCCGCTTCCCGTCGAACGCATTGCGGAGGGGCTGAAAAAAGCCGTGCTCACGCGCGATGGCGGCAAGGACGCGGCGGAAGCCATCATGACCACGGATACCGTCAGAAAAGAAGCAAAGCAGGCTGTCGTGATCGGCGGCAAAGAAATACGGATCGGCGGCATGGCCAAAGGCAGCGGCATGATCCACCCCAATATGGCGACCATGATATGCGTCATCACCACCGACGCGGCGATATCCGCAAAGGCGCTCAAAAAAGCGCTTAAAAGCGCCGCGGACGTCTCTTTCAACCGCATTTCCGTAGACGGCGACACCAGCGTATGCGACAAGGCGCTGCTGCTTGCCTCGGGGCTGGCCGGCAACGCGTTGATCGAGGAAAACACGCCGGATTATGACCGTTTCTTCTCCGCGCTGACCGGCGTTTGCACGGCGCTGTCTAAGATGCTTGCCGCGGACGGCGAAGGCGCGACGAAGCTGCTGACCATTGACGTGAGGAATGCGCGCACGCAAAAGGATGCGCATAAAATCGCATCGGCCATCGCCAAATCGCCGCTGTGCAAAACGGCGGCTTTCGGCAACGACGCCAACTGGGGGCGTCTGCTGACGGCGGCGGGCTATTCGGGCGCTTCTTTCGACCCTTCCAAGGTCGATATTTTCATCGGCAGCGTGCAGGTTTGCAAAAACGGCGGCGGTCTGGCTTTCGACGAAGCCGCCGCGCTGAAGGAGCTCAAGCAAAAGGAAGTCACATACGTCATCGACTTAAACGACGGCGCCGCATCGGACGTCATGTGGACGTGCGATTTTTCACTCGACTATGTGAGGATCAATGCGGACTACCGTACGTAATGTCCGATATCTTTCCGAATACGAAAAAAGAGCGCCGTCGGGGCATCGGCGCCCTTTTTTTCCGTTTTTCATATGATTACTGTATCTCGATGCGTTTCGCGGTATCGGCGTTCTTTGTTCTGGGCACGCTGATTTTGAGTATGCCGCCGTCCAGCTTGGCGGTGATGCCGTCCGCATCCGCGTCCGGGAGATAAACCGCACGGCTCATCGAGCTGTAGCGGCGTTCGCGGTGAATATAGTTCTTGGTTTCCTCGTCCTTGCTCTCCTCCCGTTTCACCGAGATGCTCAATGTACCATCGTTCATCTCGAGGCTGATCTCGTCCTTCTTCACGCCGGGCAGTTCCGCCTCCACCGTGTACTCTTTATCCGACTGCTGCACATCCATCCTGAACGCGTCCCTTGCTCTGCGTCCCGACAGCCACGGGTCGGAAAAGAAATCGTCCAGCATGTTGTAGAAATCCTCAAAGACTGTGGGCGCAACGCTCCTGTTTCTCCTGCTTACCGGTATCAAATTTGCCATCATAATCAACTCCTTTTCTTGATTTCAACAGCTTGATTTGCTCCGTTTTAGCACTCTCGCCCCTCGAGTGCTAATCCTTTATGCTTATTATATACCACTTCGCTTCGTTTTAGTCAAGGAAGGTCAAAATTTGTTTACAATTTTTTCAGTACAAAACGGGCGGAAGGAATCCGCTAAACGATCTTGCTGATTTCCGATCGGAGCTGCTTGATGATGCGCTTTTCAAGCCGCGATATGTACGACTGCGATATGCCGAGTTTGTCCGCCACCTGTTTTTGCGTCTGCTCTTTTTGCCCGTTAAGCCCGAACCGCATTTCCATTATCATTTTTTCCCGCGCGCAGAGCTTGTCGATGCACGACTGCATCAGGTCCTTCTCGACGCCGTCCTCGATTTCCGTATACACCACATCCGGCTCGGTGCCGAGTATATCGGAAAGCAGCAGCTCGTTGCCGTCCCAGTCCACATTGAGCGGCTCGTCGAAAGACACCTCGCAGCGCAGCTTGGCATTGCGCCGCAGATACATCAGTATCTCGTTTTCGATACAGCGCGAGGCATACGTGGCAAGCTTGATGTTTTTGTCCACGTCGAAAGTATTGACCGCTTTGATCAGCCCGATCGCGCCGATCGACACAAGATCTTCAATGCCGATGCCGGTGTTTTCGAACTTGCGCGCGATATACACCACAAGCCGAAGGTTCCGCTCAATGAGCACCCGCCGGACCGATTTGTCCCCCTCTCCCAGCAGCCGGAGCAGCGCCGCTTCCTCCTGCCGCGTCAGAGGCGGCGGAAGCGCCTCGCTCCCGTTGATGTAATCCGCTCTCGCCGCCAGCTTGAGCCTCAGCATCACCCAGGCCATCAGCCTTCTCAATCGTATTGACCTCATTGTTCGCTCCCTTCCTCAATTCATCCAGAAGTTCCGTTCCTGCAATGGCGCCGCACCCGTGAGGCAGCGGCACGTCTGACAGGCACACAACCGCTTTCAGGCTCGTTTCGTCATCCTTCAGCGCAACGCCGTCGATCTCGACGCCGTATAGAAGCTTTAGACCGGCCGCCGTCGCGCACGGTATTATCCGTAGGCGGTCAGTCGGGCATGGCGTTTTGTTCCACATCAGCGCCAGAAGATCGCGGCTCAGCAGCTCGGCCGCCGCCGCACGGCTCAAGAAAACGACGCTCTTTCCCCCGACGGGATCGCGTGCAAGATTGCCGGAGTCGGCAAACGCCTTGACCGTGATGCTTCGTTCTCCCAGCGTCAGGCGCAGCAGTTCGGATTCACTTTCGCGCCGGACGACGCGTTTTCTCACCCGCGCAAGCAGGCCGGTCAGCACGGCGCCCACAAGCAGCCCCAACAGCACGTAGCGGACGGGAGCGCGCACAATCACCACGCTTCCGATCGAAGCCGGCTCTCCGAAGCTGAACATGCAAGCGTAAATCGCTCCGGCCAGCACAAACGACGCCGCCCAGAACGCGCATGTGTTTTTCAAAAAGCCTCGTTCGCCGCGCCGGAAATACGCGGCGAAGCATATCGCGAATCCGGCGGCGATCTTGACCGCCGCCGTTTCAAGCAGGCCGCTTATGCCAAGCGCAAGGCAGCCGTAAGCGCCGCCGAGCGCCGCCGCAAGCCCGTACCGCCGCCACCTGACCGGTGTTTTGGTAAGCCTTGAAGCCAGCAGTATGACGAGCAGGTTGACGATAAAATTGTCGAGAAACACAAGCTCAATATAGACCTTCTGCAACCCCACCAGACCCTTTTTCAGATGATGGGCATATTATATAGGTACTGTCACTTGATATATTGTAGAACCGCGCTTTACAAAAAAAATAATATGACGCAATTTGAAGAAGCCTGCGGCGGCGCAGGCGTCAATAATCGATGAATCACCGTTTCGGGGAATATGTGTTCGGCAGCCGCGAAAGTGATCGGCACACAGCGTATTCTATGATGATGATTTCAAGAAGCTTTCAATATGAAGAAAATGCAACGGCCAGGGAAATTAAAATGACACCATCCGCTTCCGGCATCTCATTATCTCCAGCATTTCGGCATTGATGAACCGGAAAAGGAATTCGTATCCGGAGAATCCCATTATCAGTGCATAAAACTGATACGAGCAATAAGGTCAAACAATATACCGTTTGACCTCAGACTGTCAATAAAGCTAAAAAATATAATTTGTGGGTAAGACGGGCTTTGCCCGCGCAGCCCACACCTTGCGGTTTTGCGCCGTTTCGAGCTTGCGAGGAACAAGCAAAACCGGAAAACTGTCGAAAAACCTTTGGTTTTTCGACAAGCTGAGGTCAAACAATATACCGTTTGACCTGCTCAAGCCCCACGCCCGTTTTCCGCGCCACCTGTTCGGGCGTCATGCCCTCATGATACAGGCGTCTGCAAAAGCAAGGAATGCTCTCGCCAAGCTCCACGAGATTGCCGTCCGGATCAAAAAAGCGGATCGTGCGCTGTCCCCACGCTTCCTCCGCCATATCATGAAGCATTTTGGGGGCAAATGCCATCACATGAGCCGCATCCGCTTCAAAATCCTCGGTATCGAAGCATAGCTCCAAACGGCTGTTCGGCCCTTTGCCGAGACCCGGGGCTTTCATCGCCGGATCGTTTTCGTCAAGCGCCCATATGGAAAGGCCGTACTCCAGTATCCGGCACCGTCCGAAATCAAAACGGACTTTCTGGCGCATCGTCTCCGTATAAAAGCGTGTCATGGCTTCCACATTTTGCGTGAACAAAACCGCCGAATCATATCGTATCATACGCGTCTCCTATACCTTCACCGTCGTAAAACGGACGCTGCCCTGATCCACTGTCATCAGGCCGACCGTTGCGGGATTCATGCGCGGTTCGCCGAGACTGCCCGGATTATACAGCGTTACTCCGTCATGGAACTGTTCCGCGGCGATATGCGTATGTCCGAAAAGCGCCACGTCGGCTTCCTTTTCACGTGCGTACAGCGCAAGCCGAAGCAGCGACGATTTCACGCCCTGTTGATGGCCGTGCACCAGCAGTATTTTCACGCCTTCCACGGACAAAACCAGCTCTTGCTCAGCCGAGGCGCGCAAGTCGCAGTTGCCGCGCACGTTGTAAACGGGCTTGTCCGTCAGTCTGCGGATATAGTCGGCGTCGCTGCTGTAATCGCCCAGATGAAATATCATATCCGCCTCGGGAAAACGGCGCACCGCCGATGCCACCGATGGCTTCATGCCGTGCGTGTCGCTCAAAATCAGTATCGTTTTCATTCCGCCAGCTTCTTTTGCAGCGCAGCAAGCGCGCGTGCGCGGTGGCTCAAGCCGTTTTTGACATCGGGCGCGATCTCGGCAAAGGTTTGTCCCAGTTCGGGCACAAAAAACAGCGGATCGTAGCCAAACCCGCCGCTGCCCGATGGTGCCTTTGCGATGACGCCTTCAATTTCGCCGCGCGCCGTCGTGACCTTATCGCCCGAGACGAGCGCCGCGACGCACACAAACCGGGCCTTGCGCTCTTTGACGCCGTGAAGCGCGCGCAGCAGCTTTTTGTTGTTATCCTCATCCGTCGCGTTCTCACCCGCATACCGCGCGGAATAAACGCCGGGCGCACCGCCCAGCGCGTCCACACACAGCCCCGAATCATCCGCCAAGGCGTCGCATCCGGCAAGCGCCGCCGCCTCGCGCGCCTTTTTGACGGCGTTCGCTTCAAACGTCTCGCCGTCCTCCTCGACCTCAAGAGACAGCCCCGCATCCTTCAAAGACACGATCTCATCATAAAAGCCGCCGAGAATCGCTTTGATTTCCCTCACCTTGCCCTGATTGTTCGTCGCGATCAACAGTCTGCTCATCCGCGAAGCGCCGCCTCCTGTATCTTTTGTATCTCTCCGATGCCTATTGCCGCCAGCCCAAGCAGCTCACCAAACTCCTCCGGCCCGATCGGGCGTTTCTCTCCCGTGCCCTGCACCTCGATAAAACCGCCGCCGTGCGCCATCACCACATTCATGTCCGCTTCGGCGCGGCTGTCTTCCTCAAAATTCAGATCGAGCAAGCAGGTGTTTTCAACGATACCGCAGCTCACCGCCGCAACGCCGGCAATCACGGGATATTTCGATATCACGCCGTCGTTCAGCATACGCTGGGCGCACCCACAGAGCGCCACATATCCTCCCGTCACCGCGGCGGTCCGTGTGCCGCCGTCCGCGTCCAGCACGTCGCAGTCGATATGCACCGTAATGCCGTTCATCAGGCCCAAATCCACCGCACACCGGAGCGCCCTGCCGATGAGCCGGCCGATCTCCGTGCTTCGTCCGTCGGGGCGCTTTGATTCCCGTGGCTTGCGCGTGGGCGTGCTCGCGGGCAGCATCGCGTATTCCGCCGTCAGCCAGCCCTTGCCCGTGTTCTCAAGGAACGGCGGCACGCCCGCCTCATACATGGCCGTGCAGAGCACCGTTGTGCCGCCCCATGAAACAAGCGCGCTCCCATGCGCGTTTTTCAAATACGTTTTCCGAATCGTCAAAGGCCGCAGCTGCTGCGCGGCGCGGCCATCCGCTCTTTTCATCCGTTTTTTTGTCCTTTTACTGCAATGTATTCACATACTCCGGCGTCGCCATCGTCGTCTGCGATGTGGAAGAGTATTCCGTCCCATCCACCAGTATACGCACCTCGTCGATATTGTCAAACTGCATCAGCGTCAGTATGACGGATCTTAAGAGCGCCTTTTCCTTTTCGGGCGTTTTGGCGATATCTTTAAACTGCTTTGAAAAATTGACGGAAGCCACTCCGCTGTCGTCCACCGTCACGCCCAGCAGTTCCGTCCCCGCAGGGAACGCGCTTTTCAGTCCGCCCTCTCCGGGGCCTTTCACAAGCTCGTTCATCGCCGCAAACGCATCCGCCTCGCCGCCGACGTATTTGGTGACGGGCACGATCGCCGTCTCCTGCTCGTTGAGGAAATACAGCATCATCTTTGACGTGTCTTCGCCGTCACTCCCCTTGCTTGATCCGATCACGTTCAGATCGAACGTGCTGAACGCCGCGCTGATGTCTGTGCCGAGCGGCAGCGTATCGTCGCATCCGTCCTGCCGGATTTTCACCCGGTCGATCGTCGGGAACTCCGTCAGCGTGTTGACAACCGCCGTCACCTTCCGCATCTCGCCGACCGCATCCTCCGCTTTGATGGCCCCCTTGCTGAGCTGAAGCGTTGCCACCCCGTCTTTGATGGACAGGCTCAGCTTCGTGCCTTCCTCAAGCACCGGATTCAGCCCGAGGTATTCCATCTGGGCATCGGTATTGGAATCGGCCACCAGCTGCGAAACGGCGGCGGCGCCGATGCCCTCCACCCATTCTATCTTCTTCATCACGGGCACGATATATCCGTAATCGTCCTCGAGATAAAGAATCGTGTTTCTCATATTGGCATCGGTTTCCTGCACGTTGGCCGCCGGTATTTCTTCATACGGTTCTTCTTCCTTCGCGGCGCAGGCTGCCAATCCGAATATGAGGCACACCGCCGCAATCGCCGCCACTGCCTTTTTCAGCATTTCCCATTCCTCCCCCTATGCGCTTTTTACTAATATATTAGGAGGAATGTACGCATATGATTGCGCGTTTGTGTTTTATTGCCGAGCAACGCGCGCCCCGCGGGCATTAAAAAGCGCAGCCTTTTGCCGGATTGACGATACGGTTATGCTATCAATTTTTATGCCGAAAAAAAAAGAATAAACGCAGACGAACATAGCGAACGGCCTGACGCCAAATACGGATTTGAACGGTATGAGATGAATGCTACTGATGTTCCTTTCGAGCGCCGCCGGCGCTATAATGATGACGCAGGCGGGGAACCCTGCGGGCTGTCTTTCGCGGAATGGCAAAAACGGTCCGAAAGTGCGGGAGGCGTCAATTCGGATATGCGGCGATCCCCGCGGAGACCTCGCTGAGCTTGCCCGTTTTCAGTAGCTCCCTCACCTCGTCCGGCGAATAGATCATGACCTGATTGTCAAGACCGTCGTCCGGCGCAAATACCAGATCGCTGTCCCATGTGCCGACAAGTTTATAGATACGTCCCCGAGCCGTGATGACAGTCATGCATGTGCACCTCCATGTTGATGGTTTCATTAAGCCATCAGCCGCTCAAATTGGCAAGCGGTAATTCAATACATCATGGTTATACTATGTCAACTCATGGCGCGCTTTGGAATATCATGATTAGTAAATTGGATTTTTTGGCGCTGCCGCCTTGTCAGACGGTATGTCTCGCCGTTTTCGTATGCATAAACGTCCACCGTATCGACATCCACGCACTCAAAGCGGAACACCGGTGCGCCGCCCATTGTCAGCACGCCTTTGCTCAGCGTATACCCGTCCGACGCCTTGCCGGGAAGACTGAAGCTGATGCCGCCGTCGTCGTCCATATCAAACACGCGCCCGCCGTCGTCCCGCCAGCTTCCTCGCAGATAACAGCCGATCAGCGCGTCCGAGGTCAGATATGGCGTAACGTCGACCGTATCCGCAAAGCCAATCAGCGTTTGGTAATCGCCGTATGAGAAAGCGCCGCCGCTTAGCGCGCGTCTCAGCAGCCCGATAAGCTTTAAGTACGCATCCGTCCTCTTATAGCCGGACGCGGCGGCAAAGAAACGCTCGGCCGTATCCAAATCACCGCCGTTTAACGCGCCGACCGCCGCATCGTACAGCGCGCTTCTCATCTCCTCCGCCAGCGCCGCCGCGTCCGCGTACCCCTCCGCTTTTTCAAACGCTTCGAGCGCGGAAACAAACAGCCCGGCATTGCGGTATGTGCATCCGTTTTCGTAACTGGCCCGCCGCAGGAGGCTTGCCGCATCCTTGTAACTGCCAAGCTTTTCAAGAAGCGCCTGCGCTTTTGTAAAACACCGCTGTTCCATGAACCGACACGCTTGACGGTATTTCGTTTCAGCCGCCATATCCGCGGCGTCGCGGTATCTGCCGAGCGCCTCAAAACCGCTCAAAGCCGTTTCGTAATCGCCGTTTTGGAGACTGCCCCCCGCATCGGCATAGCGTTTGAGCTTCGCCGCATCCTTATAAAACGCAAACACGCCGCCGAGCGACGCTTTCGCCTTGGCATAATCCCCCGTTTCGACGCAGAATACCGCCTGCGAATAGTTGATCTCGCACACAGCCGCCGCCCCGCCGAAAAGAAGAACGGCCGCCGCGCATAACATGGTCATCCTTTTCCAAAGCGCCGGCGGTTTTCGCTCGTCTTTTCCAGGCGTTTCTTCGCCGCGCTTTCCCGACGGGCGCGCCGGTTTTCCGGGCATCGCGCCATTCCCCGCAAGACAGGCCTGAATCGCGCTGATGAGCGCGTCAAGCGACTGCGGCCTTTCCGATATTTCGGCGGCTATCCCTTTTTCCACAACGCCGGCAAGCGCATTGTATTTGACATCCAGACCGTCGAACAGCGGCAGTTGTGCGCCGCGTTCAAACGCGTGGGGCACCGGTCTCCCCATCAGCGCGTTGTATACGAGCGCGCTCACAGCATATATATCCGTCCACGGCCCCACCGGCCCGCCCGTGTAACGCTCAATCGCGGAAAAGCCCGGCCTTAAAGCCATTGTCCCGTCGGCTTTCGGGCCGAGCTCCGCCACGCGCAGCACAGCACCGCGCCGCGACACCGCGATATTTTCCGGACAGATATCAAACCCGTACCGTCCTTTCAGATGCAAGGCCCGCACCTGCTTCACCGCCGGCAATAAGGCGTAAAGCTCGTCGTCGATATGCCTCGCCTCGTGTTTCACCGCCTCCGACAAAGCCTTCCGCTTTTTCCTGAGCGCCAACGGCAGCGCCATACCCGCCGCCGCAAGCAGAACACCTGCCGCAATCATCGCGGCCGTGACGGCGGAGCGGCCCGCCCCCTCGTCCTTAGCGTTTTTTAATCCGGTTTCAGCGGCTTTGGGCAGAACCGTATTGACAACCCGAATATCCGATCCGCCGGTATTGATAGAAGGGCGGATCGCCGCAACAGAGTAAACGGAGCCTTTTTCGCCGGCCGCAAAGCCTGTCCCGTATGCGGCGGCGCTTTTTCTCTCACAGGCAGTACGCAAAAGCGCGCCGTGCGTGAAAAACGCCTCCATCGGCGTCTCCGCAGCGCAAACAGCCGCGCATGGCGCCGCCGATATCAAAACAGCAAGCAGCACCCCGACGAGCGCTTTGATGCGTTTTACCACAATTCCGTTTATCCTCGCCTTGAATTTTGATATATTGATTATATACGAACTTTATGACAAATGGCAATGATTTGCATCGGTTTTTCGTTTCTTTTTCGGCCTGACTGTGATTTCGCGCAGCGTCACGCCGTTCACGTATACTTTCACGACATATGTCTTGTCCGCTTCAAGCGGCCCGAATACGAACTCTCCTTTTCCGTCCGTAAACGTATCCGCCTTCGGCTCCGGCTTATCGCCTAAGCAGACAAAAAGACGGACCACCGCATCGGGAACAGGCATGCCGTCCGTATCGAAAACCGTCCCATGCAGGATGGCCCTGTGTTCTTTCGGTGCGGTCACCACCGCTTCGATGCGCTCGTTTTGTCCGGGGGAAAACGCAAATCTCACGGGATACAGCGGCATATGTCACCTCGTTATACTCCAAAGCCAAAGCTTTATATGGATTGCAGCCATGCCTTCACAAGCGGATACGCTTCCGTTTCCAGCGTCCCGGCAACAGCCGTGCCGTCCGCTTTGCGCACCGCTTCATTCAGCCGGTTCAGCGGCCGGAGAAACGCTTCGGCGGTTTCCGGCTCTTCAAGGCACGCGCAGATGCGCATCAAATCCTCCATCCGTTCATTACCGCTTGATATCTCTGTACCGTTATCGTTTTGGCGCCGCATACGGCTTATCAGGCCGACCGCCAGCTCGCGATAACTCCGGTACAGCAGGTCGTCTTTATCCATCTCGCATCCTCAGTTCGTTCTCTTTCATCCCCATTATATGGACGCCGCGCCGCAATCATACCTGCCCGCCTGTTAAAAATGCCGCGATGCGCGCCGCGCCGCGCCCGTCTATCAGGGACGCCCCGCCGCGCAGCCTCATCCGTTTTTTCAAATCGAAAAGCGCTTTGACCGCATTGATAAACCGGTCTTCGTCTTCCCGCCGTTCCAAGGAACCGCCGTCCGCCGCCGCGCCGGCACGATCCAGAAAACGGCGCGCCATATTCATTCCGCCTTCAAGCCCGAACAATATCGCGGGTATGCCGCAGGCCAGCAGCTCATAGACAACGGCGCCGTCCGCCGCGACCGCCAGATCGCAGACGGCGGCCAAACCGCGAAGCCCGTTGTCATCACCGCAGAAAAAGACGTTTTGATATCGGTTTGTCAAAAATGCCGTCTCGTCCGTTTGCCGCGCGGCGATATGCAGGCGTACGCCGCCAAAAAACGGGTCCTGCGCCATTTTTGATGCAAGCCGCGCGCATGCGCGCGATTCATCAAAAGTGTCTCCCCGCAGCAGTATATCGGATACCGCTTCATCTATCGGCTTTTGTGCGGCTCCAATAAACGCTTCTCTGACCGGCGCATACTTAAGGCCCAGCAGCCGCCGGGTCTGCGTACCGGCATACATCTGCGCGTATTGAACGTCGTCCTCAAACGCATTGACGTTGATGACGGCATCCGCCGGCAATGCGCCGACGCCCAAATCGTCAAAACAAATAAGCCGCGTGATCCCGCGCAGCTTATTCAGGGATTCGGGCGTTGCGAATCGGCTGTCGATAAGCAGGCACTTGGGCCTGATGATGCTCAGCAGCGACGCAAATACGTCCGATTCTTCCGCGGGCGGTATCCGGTTTGTGTGCATCACAATATGCGTAAAGCCATGATTGGCAAGACATTTTTCGGGGCCTTCATCCGCGGAAACAAACGTCACGTCTTCATGAAACGCTTGAAGCTGCTGCGCGGCCGCAATGCAGCGGAACAGCCTTCCGTAACCGATTGTATCGTTTGCGTCCGCACGGCATACGATCATTTCGCGCCCTCAAATCTCCTCTTTTATCCTTACGGTATTGTATGCGCGTTATCGCGATAACGACACGGCCGGAAACGATTTCTGATCATTATTTCCATTTTATGCTTTCAATTTCTATCGTTTCCTCTCATTACATTTGACTGTCATCCCCATATATGTATACTTATCATTGCCGGCCGTCAAATTCGAATAATCTGCTCGCGAGGCAGCGCGAAAACTGATTTTACTGCGGGAGAATCATATGCACACGAAAAAAAACATTTTGGCTATTGTCCTTGCCTTTATGCTTGTCTTGTCATTTTTTCCTGTTAATATCGCTTTGGCGGAGGAAACGCAAAAGGGCACCGTTGTCAATTGCAAAAGCGGCGTGAATGTCCGCAGCGGGCCGGGCACACGGTATTCCAAGATCGGCTTTGCGCCTAAAGGCGCCGTATATGATATACTCGGAAAATCCGGTTCGTGGTATAAGCTAAACTTCAACGGCAGAGCCGGATATATCTACTCGAAATATCTATCCGTATCCGCAGTGCTTTCCGCCGCACGGCAGACAGGCACAACGCAGACGGGAACAATCGTCAACTGCACCAGCTGGGTGAATGTGCGCAGCGGCCCCGGTACAAAGTATGCCGTCATCGGCACTGCGCCAAAAAACGCCGTATATACCGTCACCGGAAAATCGGGCTCATTCTACGCAATACAATACAACGGAAGAACCGGGTATGTGTATTCGCGCTACATATCGTTGTCAAGTACGGCGGTCTCTCCGACGCCGACGCCTGCTCCGACCCCAACTCCCACTCCATCTCCGACGCCGGCACCGACGCCGACGCCTGTGCCCACGCCCACACCCGCTCCGGCTCCATCGCCCACACCCGCTCCGGCTCCATCGCCCTCGCCCGCTCCCACTCCGGCTCCATCGCCCGCGCCGACACCCGTTCCCACTCCGGCTCCGACGCCAAACGAAAATATGGATCGCATGATCGTCGGATATTACGCGTCCTGGGCAGGGTATTCGGGCTATACGCCGTACCAAATACCCGAGGGTGTGACGCATGTGAACTATGCTTTTGCCAATATCGGTTCGGATCTCAAGATACAGATGGGCGATCCGTCGATAGACCCGGCCAATTTTGAAAAGCTCAGAAATCTGAAAGCACAGCGCCCCGGCCTTAAAACCCTGATTTCCGTCGGCGGCTGGAGCTGGTCCGGTCAATTCTCCAACGCCGCTCTGACCGGTGAACGCCGCGCCGCGTTTGTGGACAGCGTTGTTGAGTTTATAACCCGATACGGCTTCGACGGCGTGGATATCGACTGGGAATATCCCGTGGGCGGCGGCCTTTCGGGCAATATTACACGTCCGGAGGACAAAACGAATTTCACGAAGCTGATGGCGGTGCTTCGCGCCAAACTCGACGCCCAGGGCGCGGCGGACGGTCGGCAATACCTTCTTTCGTTTGCGGGCGCCTCCGGCACGTTCTACGCCAACAACACCGAGCTGTCTCAGCTTGCTCAATACGTCGATTTTGCCACCGTTATGACATACGATATGCACGGCCCGTGGCCGAACAGCGTCACGGATTTCAACGCGCCGCTTTATACGCCTTCGGAAAATTCCCCGCAATACAAATGGAGCTGCAACGCGGCGGTAAGGCTGTGGACGGACAAAGGCTTTCCCAAAAACAAGATTCTCATGGGCATCCCGTTTTACGGCATCAAGTTCAACGGCGTCGTCAATGCCAACCGCGGGTTGTATCAGAGCTTTTCGTCGGGCGCTTCAATATCATACGATAAGATCGTGTCAGGCTATTTAAGCAATTCGGCGTTTTCCCGATACGAGCACGCGGACGCGCTCGTTCCGTGGCTGTTCGACGGTTCAACGTTCATATCTTATGACGATGCGCGTTCGATTGCCGCAAAGACCGGCTATATAAGGGAAACGGGGCTTCGCGGCGCCGCAATCTGGGAGCTTTCACAGAATGCGAACGGAACGCTGGTGAATGTGATACGGGATGGTCTAAACTGAACAGGAAAGCGCATTTATCATGAGGCCGGCAGCGCCTTTGTATGAGACCATTGTCAAACAGATTTTGAGAGGACGTCTGCATATGCCTCGAACGGGACGCAGACGCCCCTCTTTTTTTTCTTGAAAGATAAAAAGATAAAGGGAAAAGCCTGTAAAGGCTTTTCCCGCGTATCATACAAAATGAAATCACTAGCCGAAATGTTTGACGCTCTTGCGCCGCAAAGGTTTTTCCATAAGGCGCGCTTTTTCGTCTGCGTTTGATTTTTCGGCTTACCGTTTTCTGACCGTGACGGCTGTCGCGGCAACAGGCGTTCCGCCGCTGTTAACACAGAAGGTTGTACAAGTACCAATCTCGTCAAATGTAACTGTATCGATCTGCGTGCCGCCCAGATCATATCCTTCCGGGCCAACCTCCATTCCGCCCTCCTGGAACACGATTCGGCTTCTCGCAAGCACGGCAATATAGGGCCGATCTGCATGCGTGCCCTGCGCATTGAAGCTTCCGGTAAAGTCGCGGAAAATCAAACTGTCTACATACAGCGCCGGGGAATATCCGCTATTTTCCCCGCTGGCTGTGATATTGACGGCGGATGCGCCGATGATCAGCATACCGTCCATAGAAAACACTCCTTCTTTGCCCGAGGCGGTCAGGGAGGTATTATCCAGCACAATCCTTCCCATGAGTGCACACGCACTCCCGTCGGAAACAAGACGGATCGAAGAATCTTTAAACTGAAAGTCCGTGTTTAAGCTGTCGCCGCCAATCGGCGAAACGAAATTTCCGTCGTCGCCGTCCCGATTCAATGCATGGATTTCCAAATTCAGCGAATCCACATTGAGATCATTATCGCAGTACACACTCTGATCAGAGTCTTTGGCACTGATGAACAGACTTGCGCCCGTTTCCGCGCCCTCAAGCTCAACCATGCGATCAAAGCGGACAGCCCTGTATCTGTTGGCCGTGTTCCGGATGTCGCAATTGCCCTTGATACGAATCACAAGCTGCGAAGAGGAATTATTCGCATACAATATGGCGTCCGTATATTCGCCTGAAAGCGTAAGGCCGTTGAACGTCACATCCGTGACACCGCTTCCGATGACGACGCGCACTTCCCCGCTGGTTCCGCTGAACTCAAGACCGTTGCCCGTTATCGTCAGCGTGGGAATGGCTTCGTCACCGACCAGCGCATATGTGTACCCCGGAATATGGTTGACGCAGATATCCTCATAGGTGCTGCCGTCCGTCACGACGATCCCGGTTTCTTCCAAAGTACCGTCCACACGGATGGCCCTGTATTGGGCGGTGTATGTGCAGTCTATGGTTGCCCTATCGTCATCGGACAACAATGGCTGCCATCCGGTAAACACATACCTGTATACGGCGTCGGCCGGCCGTGTCGGAGCAGATGGCGCAGAGATCCGTTTGCCGCGCGGGTAAGTCTTTACTAAC
>JAJUJH010000143.1 GCA_029265435.1 Clostridiales bacterium | reverse complement strand
CTGTCCAGAGAACGGTCGAGCGTACCGCTGACTTCGCCGGCGTCGATCATCTGTATCATGATGTCTGGAAGCGACTTCTCATGCATTGCAAAGCATTTTGCGAGACTTGTGCCGCGCCGAAGCTCGTCGCGGACGGATGTCAATATGTCCTTAAGCCTCTTATCATCGGTTTGTTCTTCCAGCATTGCCAGAGTCTGAACAAGAGGCACGCCGGCTTTCAATATACTTGCAAATTGGGAGCAGAATATGGAAAGCGCCCTCTTGGATATTCTGGCGGTTCCAAGCGAAATGTCTTTAGAAGTTTTTTCGGTCAGCTCGGAAATATCGAGCAAATACAGCGACTTCGCGCGAAGCATTTGAACGACTTCCGATTGTGCCGACGCCTCAATGACGCCCTCCGTAAGCTGGCCCGTCTTGTCGGACGCCTTGTATATAAATTTCATGAAATCACCTTGCTTTCTGAATTTATATAAGCGTTTGAATATAGGCTCTGTCGACAGAGTAGAACAGCGCGTTTTCGCGTGATATACGCCCCTGCCTGTATAGGCTGGCCAGTGCGTTATCCATAAGCTGGCTGCCGCTTGAAACGGACGCCTGCATAATGCCCGCCACCTGATGGATCTTGTTTTCACGTATCAGGTTGCGCACCGCAGGTGTCGCGACGAGAGTTTCGACAGCCGCGACGCGCGTTTTGCCGTCGGTGCTCAGCAAAAGCTGCTGGGATATGACGGCGGCGAGCGTCATGGAAAGCTGCATGCGGATCTGCTGTTGCTGATGCGGGGGAAAAACGTCGATCACGCGGTCTATGGTGTTGGCCGCACCGGTGGTATGCAGCGTGGACAGGACGAGATGCCCTGTTTCCGCAGCCGTTAGGGCAATGCTGATCGTTTCAAGATCGCGCATTTCTCCGATGAGAATAATGTCCGGATCTTCACGCATCGCGGCTCTGAGACCGGCGGCATAGCTGCTTGTATCCACCCCGATTTCCCTCTGGTTGACGATGCTCCGATTGTGCTTGTGCAAATATTCGATCGGATCCTCAAGTGTTAATATATGCTGGCTGCGCGAACGGTTCATCACATCGATCATGGCCGCCAGCGTAGTGGATTTGCCGCTGCCTGTGGGGCCGGTCACAAGTATCAGCCCGCGGTTGAGAGAACACAGCGAGCTGACAATGGGCGGAAGCCCGAGGGAATTGATATCGGGCGGGCTGCAGTGAATCAGACGCATGGCAAGAGCGGCGCTTTGACGCTGATGATACGCATTGACACGAAATCGGTATTTTCCGGGGACTGAAAGCGAGAAATCGCATTCACCCTTTTGGGAGAAGACCTCCCATTGGGCATCGTTCATGATTTCCCTTGCGAAGTCCGCTGCTGTTTCCGGCGTGATAATGTCATCCGCGATGGGCACAAGCCCGCTGGCGACACGCATGACGGGGGGGATCCCCACGGTAATGTGAATGTCCGAAGCGTTGCTTGCGGCCGCTTTTTCCATCAGTTCGGCAAGTATCATAAGTTGTCTCCCTTAAATGAATATGAGGTGCTGATGACTTCCTGAATGGTGGTAAGGCCGCTTTCCATCAGCGCTATGCATTCCGAGGCGATCGTGGTCATATGCTGCCGTTTTATCGCATCGTCGCGGATGGCGTCGATAGGGGCTTCTTCAGAGATCAAGTCGCGGATATGCCGGTCGATCATGAATATCTCATGGACGGCGCGGCGTCCTTTGTAGCCGGAGTTATTGCAGTATGAACAGCCCTTGCCATGGTAGACCGGCTTTGAATAATCGGCGGGGAGCATTGCGGCGGCAAGTTCAAATTTGTTGGGTTGGTATTCCTCTTTGCAGTAAGGACAAATGGTTCTGACCAGCCGTTGGGACAGCACGCCGACAAGCGAGGCCGAAAGCATATAAGGCGGTACGCCCATATCGATCAAGCGCGAAATGGTGCTGACGGCATCGTTCGTATGGATCGTTGAAAGCACAAGATGCCCTGTAATGGCCGCCCGTATCGCGATCTCGACCGTTTCCTGGTCTCGGATCTCACCGATCATAATGACGTCGGGATCCTGACGGAGTATCGAGCGCAGCCCTGTGGAAAACGTGAGCCCCGCTTTCGTGTTGACCTGGACCTGATTGATGCCGGAGATTGAATATTCCACAGGATCTTCAACCGTGATGATGTTTTTTGACGTGTCATTGATTTCGCTGAGCATGGCGTAAAGCGTGGTGGATTTACCGCTGCCCGTAGGGCCGGTAATAAGTATGATTCCGTGTGGGTTTTTCAGCAGCGCATCGAATTTGGATATATTGGCGGCTGACAGGCCGAGCATGTTTTTATTCAAAAAGAAATTGTTTTTATCAAGCAGGCGCATCACAATCTTTTCGCCGTATACGGTGGGCATCGACGACATGCGCACATCGATTTCATTGCCGGAAACGTTGAGCTTGTAGCGGCCGTCCTGTGGAAGCCGTTTCTCTGCGATATCCATGCCGCCGATAATTTTGAGCCTTGTAATTACGGCGGACTGCGCTTTTTTGGGAATCGTATGCATGATCAAGAGCTGCCCGTCGATGCGCATCCGCACGCGCACATCATTTTCACCCGGTTCGACATGTATATCGCTGGCTTTTGCCTCTGCCGCCTGTTCAAATATCGAATTGACAAGGCGCACGATCGGCGCGTTTGCAACGCTGTCGGCGTCTTGGTCGGATACGGATTCAATGTCATTGACCTCTGCGGTCAGGTCCCGTATTGCGGTTTCGGCGTATTCGTTGCCATATATCGTGTTGATCGCCGCATCAATCGCCTGCTCGGGTGCAATCATGGGATAGATTTCATAGCCGGATACAATTCTTGCATCTTCAAGCGCAATAAAATCGGTGGGATCGGCCATGGCAAGAAAAAGCTGATTGCCGTCTGCTTTGACGGGAGCCATTTTATGCTTCTTTGCGAGAGAGACCGGCAGCGTTTTTGACAGCGCTTTTGGCAGCTTCGACGTTTCCAAATTGATAAGGGGGACACCCAGCTGGCGCTGCATTGCATCCATGATTTGCTGGTCGGATACATAACCTTTTAATTTGAGCACCGTACCCAGGCGTTCGCCCGTTTTTTTCTGTTCGTCAAGGCAATCCTGAAGCTGACTGTCGGTAATAACCCCCATGTCAACAAGCATTTCTCCGAGGTATTTATGCTTTATCACGCAATACTCACTCCAATCATGGAATCTATTTGTATATATAAACAGATATAATTAAATATAAACATAAATTGGATGTTCGGTTTGCCAACGATTTTTGGTCAACGCAATGAAATAGAGCGATTCGGCGTATGAAAACATATAAAAACAGACGCACCGCTTCAAAGGCTGCGTCTGCAAGGATTGCCGTTCAAACGGCCCGCATATTCGACAGAAGAACTGCCGAAGGCCGTTTTAAAAGCCGCCGCCCAAGCGCCTGCGGCGGCATCCTTCGCACTGGTCTTTGCGTTTGGCGCAAAGCGTGTAATCGCCGCCGGTAATGCTGAGCATCCGGCTCTCCACAAGGCATTCCGCAATTTTGCGGCGGGCGTCCGTATAGAGCCGCTGTACGGTGGAACGGGCGACGCCCATTTCTTCGGCGCATTGTGTTTGGTCCATGTTGTGATAGTCGATCAGACGGATCGTTTCATATTCCTCAAGGCTCATCAAGACCACGTCTTTTTCGGTATATTCTCTGCCGCACGGCGCAAAAGTGCCGCAGGACGGCATACCGCATATTCGTTTTTGTTTTCTTGGTCTGGGCATGACTGTTTACCTCGAATTCGCATTATGGACGAATATATTTTAGCATAGCTTCCAGACAACCTCAACGACACACAGCCTTTTTTGTCAAGCCCGCTTAATAACGGGCATTCAGCCATTATAATGTTATAAGCTATCATATATATAACGTATTATTTTTTTAGGGGTTATTGACAAATAATAAAACGCAGAGGCATAATGTTTATGGCATATGACAAAAACAAAAGGAGATACAAAAAAGTATGGCAGACTGCGGCAATTGCCCGTCTAAGGGCGAATGCGATTCGAAGGAAAGCTGCGAAATCAAAAACAATCCGTACAGCGATGTCAAACGCGTAATCGGAGTGATGAGCGGCAAAGGCGGCGTGGGCAAATCCACAATATCCGTTCTTATTGCGAAGGAACTCAAAAAACGCGGGTTTAAAGTGGGTATCATGGATGCCGATATCACCGGGCCAAGCATACCGCGCTTGATGGGCATCAAAAACGGCAGGGTCGAACAAAGCGAGCTCGGTCTCATACCGCCGCAGGCGGACGGCATTCCGGTTATGTCTTTGAATCTTCTGCTCGGCGATGAACGGCAGCCGGTCATATGGCGCGGGCCGATCATCGCGGGTACCGTTAAACAGTTTTGGGAAGAGGTTTTCTGGGGCGATCTCGATTACCTTGTGATCGATCTGCCGCCGGGTACGGGAGATGTGGCGCTTACGGTGATGCAGTCCATTCCCATGAGCGGCATGGTGATTGTGACGCTGCCGCAGGATATGGTATCGATGATTGTCGCCAAGGCCGTCAATATGGTGAAGACGATGAAAATTCCGCTGATCGGCGTGGTGGAGAATATGAGCTATCTCGTTTGCCCCGACTGCGGAAAAAAGATCGCCCTTTTTTCGGGCAAGAGCGGCGATTTTGAAAAAGAGATTGGCGTCCGTATGCTTGGAACGCTGCCGATGGTTCCCGCCATCGCGGATTTTTCGGATGAGGGGATATGTCCTCAGGATGAACAGACCAATCAAACAATTGCCGAGATTACGTCCAAAGTGATTGACGCGGTGAGAAAGGAAAAGTAAAAATGAAGATTGCTGTAGCGGCGGAACAGGAAAAGGTGGCCGGACATTTCGGCCATTGCGAAGGATTCGCATTGTTTGAAACGGACGGAACGCAGATAAAGAGCAAAACATATGTGCCGAATCCGGGGCATCAGCCGGGTTTCCTTCCGGTATTTTTAAAAGAGCAAGGTGTGGAGGCGATAATCGCGGGCGGCATGGGCGAAAGAGCCCAGACGCTTTTTTCTGAGAAAGGAATCGATGTGATCGTCGGTGCAGCCGGTGACTGTGAGAAAGCCGTTCTCGGTTATTTGGACGGATCACTTCGTTCGACAGGTTCCGTATGTCATGAACATGAACATGCCCGCGAGTGCGGAGGACATTAACCGGGGCAGTCAAAAAGGCTCTTAACCGAGCCTTTTTTGATATGACCGCACAAGTGACGGGGGAATACGCGTTCCCCGAGCTCCCGATCGAGGAGACTGCCGGAAAAATTGTGTAAACCTCCGTTGTCAGATAGAATAAAACAACGGAGGTCTTTTTGGATGGTAAAAGGGAAAAGAGCTTGATAAGACAGCTCATTGAGGAACGAGGCAACAAAGATATTGCTGGTGTTCAGGTGTTGGTGATAGAACTCACCGCAAGACCATGTTCGAGTACTCTGAACAGATACGGCGGATTATCTACACTACGAACGCCATCGAGAATTTCAACCGCCAGCTTCGCAAAGTCACAAAGACGAAGAGCGCTTTCGTCAGTGACGATGCTCTTTTGAAACAGCTCTATCTGGTCACAATGCATGTAACGGATAAATGGACGATGCTCATTAAAGATTGGGGAAGCATACTGATGCACTTGATGATTTGATTTGGGGACAGAGTCAATGTCCGGCTCTGAGCGACTAACACGGCGGCGAAGGCTCGTCAAGGTACGCTTTGCTCTGAAGACTTTAACTGCTCATCGCCGCCGTGTTACGGTATTGATATGGGCAAAGATGAAACTTGCCCCACGGAACCACTCTTGAAATTATCTGAATTTCGGAGAATACACAAAATTATCGGCGCTACCAAAATTTCTCGTCTTCAAACTTTTGCTTGAATTCTTTAAGAAATTTATCCTTCCAGTATCTTAGTTTTGCATAGGGAATATTAGTTTTTTCAGAGATTTCTGTTAACGGGACACCTTTTATGATACTTAGTAATAGATACTCTAATAATTCGTCCGGCACGTTAAAATCAGATTTTAATAAGCTCAACAAATATACCTCAAGAACAATTTCATCTAAAGGTGCTGGAATATCAGTATGGTCATCCAATGATTCGGTTTTTTTATTGCTTTTATAATAATTGTATATATGGCTATTAGGTTAAGTCAGCAAACCGTAATGGCGGTGACTGAGTCACCGCAAATAGCAGTCTGTCGAATATCCAACCCTCCATTTTTCTTCTGTTG
>JAJUJH010000045.1 GCA_029265435.1 Clostridiales bacterium | reverse complement strand
GAGCGCCGATGTGCAGATCGTTTCGGAGCGCGCCCAGGATGTGCTGATGATACCCATCGAAGCGATACAGACGATCAACGGAGAAAAATATGTGGTGCTTGAAGGCGAAGTCAATAAAGACCTCGACTATACCATCGCGACGCACAAAGTGGTGACCGGCATTACCGACGGCGTGAACATCGAGGTAAAGGAAGGCCTTTCGGAGGGGGATCGCGTAGCGGTGCCGCAGGTGAAGGAAAAGAGCCTTCAGGAGCGCATGTGGAGCGCCAACGGCATGAACGGCGGCAGAAGCGGCGAGTCCGCCGCGCCATCGTCCGCACAGTAAAGGGGCGCAGACATGATAGAACTGCGCAATGTGAAAAAAACGTACCAGATGGGCGAGTCGGAGGTGCGCGCTCTGGACGGCGTATCGCTGACGATCAAAGACGGCGAGTTTGTCGCGGTGGTCGGGCCGTCGGGCAGCGGCAAATCGACGCTGATGAATATCATCGGGTGCCTCGACCTTGCGGACGAGGGGGAATACTGGCTGAACGGCCAGCTTATCGACGATTATACCGAAAGACAGCTCGGAGAGATCAGAAACAGGGAGATCGGGTTCATATTCCAGCAGTTCAATCTCTTGAGCAAGCTCACGGCGTACCAGAACGTGGAGCTGCCGCTCATCTATCAGGGGCTGCCGATGAGCGAGCGCAAAAGGCGCGTAACGGAGTCGCTTGCAAAGGTGGGGCTGGCGGACAGAATGGCGCACAAGCCCACGGAGCTTTCGGGCGGGCAGCAGCAGCGCGTCGCAATCGCGCGGGCGCTTTCGACGCAGCCGACGCTGATACTTGCGGACGAACCGACAGGCAACCTCGATTCGCAGTCCGGGCGTGAAATCATGAATATGCTGATGAGCCTTCATCGCGAGGGGCGGGGCATACTGCTCATTACGCACGACCACGATGTGGCGGCGATGGCGAGCCGAAGGCTGCATATCCGAGACGGGCGTGTGGTGGAAGACGAGAGCGGAGGTGCGGCCGTATGAAGTTTTCACAGGCGGTCAAAATGGCGTTTTCCGCACTCGGGGGGAACAAAATGCGCTCGTTCCTTACCATGCTCGGCATCATTATCGGCGTGATTGCGGTGACGCTGCTGATTTCCGTCGTGCAGGGCGCGACGGGCGAAATCACCGGACAGATCGAGAGCCTTGGCTCCAATCTGCTTCAGGTCACAATGACAGGCGCGGATCCTTCTTATTTAACGCTCAGCGATTTGAACCGTCTTAAGGATGATCCGTCGATATACGGCGTGACGGGCACCGTAACGCGAACGGTGAACGTGACAGCGGGCATAGAGGACGGCGACTATAAGGTGGAGGGCGTCACGAACAGCTATCAGAAGATCACGGGCCAGAACATCGCGTCGGGGCGGTTCATCTGCGATGTGGACGTTGAGGCGCATACCTTCAACGCTGTGATAGGCAGCGACGTGGCGGATGAGCTGTTCGGTACGAAAAACTGCATCGGCAACACGCTTGAGATACAAGGGTACGATTTTGCGGTCGTGGGGCTTTTGGAGCCGTCGGATACGATGCTTGCAAACAAGGATTCCACGATCATTATTCCGCTTACGACCGCGCAGAGGCTGTTTGCCGACAAGGAATTCGACGCGATTTATATATCCGCAGCGTCGCCCGATACGGTGGACGCGGCGGAGGACGCCACGGACGATTTTTTGACGCGCGAGCTTGGCAGCGACGACGATTACGTCATCATCAAACAAAACGCGATCATCGACGTGATGAACGATGTGATGGGCGTGATGACGATATTGCTTTCGGGTATCGCGGCGATATCGCTGCTGGTGGGCGGCATCGGCATCATGAACATCATGCTGGTGTCCGTTACGGAGCGCACGCGCGAGATCGGCATACGCAAGGCGATCGGTGCGCAGCGGTCCGACATCCTTTTGCAGTTCCTTATTGAAGCCGTCGTGCTTTCCGTTTCGGGCGGAGTTATCGGCATCGGCTTCAGCTATTTGGGCCTTCAGGTGATCGGAACGGCGATGGATATACCGATGAGCATGACGGCCGGAACCATCGCTCTGGCGCTCGGATTTTCGGCGTTTGTGGGAGTGGTTTTCGGCATATATCCCGCGAACAAGGCGGCGGCGCTGAAGCCGATCGATGCGCTGAGATACGAATGACGCATTGAGCCGAATCGAGCCGGCAGCCGTTGAAAAAAGGAATTTAAAACGCAAAAAGATCCATATCGCCGCGGCATGGCTCTCAGTTTGTCAGAGACCTTTGCCGCTGCGGCAAGGGTCTTTCAATTCTCATGTATCAGACCGTCAAAAGCTTGCTCATGAAATCACGCGTGCGCTGCTGTGACGGATTGCGAAGCACCTGAGAAGGCGTGCCGCGCTCCACCACCACGCCGCCGTCCATGAAAACGACTTCGTTGGCGACCTCGCCCGCAAATCCCATCTCATGCGTCACGACCACCATCGTCATATGCTCCGACGCGAGCTGCTTCATGACGGCGAGGACCTCGCCGGTCAGCTCCGGATCGAGCGCGGACGTCGGCTCATCAAAGCACAGGATTTCAGGTTTTAACGCAAGTGCGCGCGCAATCGCGACGCGCTGCTGTTGTCCGCCCGAAAGCTCGCAAGGATAGCTCTTTTCCTTTTCGGAAAGCCCCACCTTGCGCAAAAGCTCGCGGCAGCTGTGTTCGATCGCGTCCCTGTCGGCGTTTTGTTCCTGCAAAGGCGCCAGCGTAAGGTTCTGCATCACCGACAGATGCGGGAACAGATTGAAGTCCTGGAAAACCATGCCCAGCCGCTTGCGCAGCGCGCGCTTTTTGTCGGGCTCCGGAAAGATGATTCTGCCGCCCTGTTCGCGGAACAGATACTCGCCGTCGATTTCCAGACAGCCGCCGTCCACCGACTCCAAAAGGTTGACGCAGCGCAAAAACGTGCTCTTGCCGCTGCCCGACGGGCCGATGATGGCGATTACGTCGCCCTTGTTTACCTCGAGGTCAACGCCCTTTAACACCTCGAGCTTTCCGAATTTTTTCCTGATGTTTGTGGCTTTGAGCATACCGGTTCCCTACCTGTAATATGCGAATTTACGCTCAACGACGTTGAGGAGCTTTGTCAGCAGCCCCGTCATGATGAGATAGAATACCGCGGCGGCGACGAACGGCACGATCGTGCTTTCGCGCATCACCACAATCTTGGCCTCCATCAAAAGCTCGTTGATCGCGATGGCGTAAACAAGCGCCGTGTCTTTGACAAGCGTGATGATCTCGTTGCCCATGGGCGGAAGTATGCGCTTGACGACCTGCGGAAGTATGATCTTTGTAAAAGTGACCTTGCCCGAAAGCCCGAGCACATGCGCGGCTTCGTATTGCCCTTTGGGTATGGACTGTATGCCGCCGCGGTAAATTTCCGAAAAATAGGCCGCGTAGTTGAGCAGAAACGCGAGAACGGCGGCGAACATTCTGTCGATTTTAAGCCCGAGGACCAGCGGCACGCCGAAGAACATGAACAAAAGCTGAAGCATCAAAGGCGTTCCGCGGAAATAAAAGATATATGCTTTGGAGAGGCCGCTTAATATCCTGCTTTTTGACAGGCGCATCATGCAGATGAGCAGACCCAAAGGCAAGGCGAATACGAGCGTGAGCGCCCATATTTCGAGCGTGACCAAAGAGCCGCCGAGCATTTGCGATAATAGGCTTCCGAGCTTGCTGAAGTCCTGAAAGAATTCCATATGCCGACTCCCGGTTAAGATTCTGCGGACGGTTCTCGAGCCGAAAAACGTCCGCAAAAGCTTAACGCAGGCAGGCCCGAAGACCCGCCTGCGCCGTCATGCCGTTAACCGCCGATGACGATGTTGTCACCGAACCACTTTTTCGATATCTCCGCCGCCTTGCCGTCGGCAATCATTGCGTTCAGCGTTTCCTGTATCTTGTCTCTGAAAGCCTGTTCGCCGAGACGGAAGCCGATGCCGTACTGCTCCTCGCCGAAGTTGTCGTCGAGTATTCTGTAGGTGTCGGCCGCTTTTTCCTGAGCGATGTGATATTTTCCGAAGATTTCGTCCACCACAACCGCGTCGACCGTTCCCTGCTTGAGCTCCATGAACGCTTCCACATAATCGGGCGCCTGAACGAGCTGGGCAAATGTCGCCATCACGTCGGGCTGCGCTTCAATGGCGGCGAGACCGCTCGAATCGATCTGCGCGGCCACCACCTTGCCCGCAAGGTCGGCGATGGATTGGATGTCCGAATCCGCCGCGACCACAATGATCTGGCGGTTGTTCATATACGGATCGGAAAAAAGCATGTCCTTCTTGTTGTCGTCGTTGATGGTGAGCCCGTTCCAGATTACGTCGATGCTGCCGCTGCTGAGCTCCATCGCTTTGGCGTCCCAGTCAACCGGCTGGAGCTTGAGCTCAAGCCCGAGACGCGAAGCGACCTCGGTTGCGAGATCGATATCGAAGCCGACATATTCGCCGTTGTCGTCCTTAAAGCCCATGGGCGGGAACGCCTGGTCGAAACCGAGCGTGAACGAGCCTTTGTCCTTTATGGCCTGCCATGAGGCATCGGCGCTTTCGGAAGGCTGCTCCGCTGCTTCCGCCGATTCGGAAGGCGAAGCTTCCTCTGAAACCGACGGCGCTTCGGAAGCCGAGGGACTGTTTGAAGCGGCGGGAGCGGCGCAAGCCGCAAAGCCGAAAACCAGCGCGGCAGCCATTAGGGCGGCCAGTATCTTTTTCATCAGTAATTCCTCCTCATTGTTATGTTGAAAATGATTGTACACAGCAGATTATAATTTAGCGCGCTAAAATAGTAAAGAAATAATTGCATGGCGCGGCGCCGTTGGGGCATGCCAATATCAAGAAAAATATGGCGCACAGCCCTTTTTATGCGGCCGCCGCCATGATATAATAACCCAAAAACGTGGGAGGGAACGATGCAGCTCAAGGCCGGTGAGCGGGTTGAGGACCTGCAAAACGGGTATGTGATCATTCAAAACCCGGATTATTTTGCGTTCGGCACGGACGCGGTGCTGCTTGCCCACTTCGCAGACATATCCGCGGGACAGCACGTGGTGGATTTGGGAACGGGCTGCGGCATCATACCGCTGCTGCTTTGCGCCCGGCGCCCGGATATCCGCGTGACCGGCATCGAGATACAAAGCGAAATCGCGGATATGGCCCGCAGAAGCGTTGAGATCAACAAGCTCCAAAGCCGTATCCGCATCATCTGCGGCGATTTGAAGGATGCGAGAAAGATGATTCCTCAAAGCGTGGACGCGGTGGTATGCAACCCGCCGTATGAAAAGGCGGATGCGGGCAAGGAAAGCGGCAGCGCGCATAAGAGCATTGCCAAGCGCGAGCTTAAATGCACACTGGAGGACGTGGTCGGCGCGGCGGCAAAGCTTCTGCGGACGGACGGGCGCATGTTCATGATATACCGCACCGAGCGTTTTGCGGAGCTGATGGACTGCATGAGACATAAGAAGATCGAGCCAAAGCGCATACGGCTTGTCGCGCCGCAGATTGACAAAGCGCCGAATTTCGCGCTTGTGGAAGGGCGTGCGGGCGCGCACAGCGGCGTCAAGTTCGCGCCGACGCTGGCGGTTTACGAGAAGGACGGCGGCTATACGCAGGAGTTGAAACAGATCTACCGTATCGGGGAGGAAAAACCGTGCTCTATATCGTGGCCACGCCCATAGGCAATCTTGAAGATATCACGCTGCGAGCGCTTCGCATACTGAAGGAAGCGGATTATATCGCGGCGGAGGATACGCGGCATACGCGCAAGCTGCTGAATCATTACAATATCAAGACGCGCTGTGTGAGCTTCCATGAGCACAGCAAAGACGAGAAACGCGCGTTTTTATTGGACGAGCTTCGGGACGGGCGCGATATCGCACTGGTATCCGACGCGGGGACGCCGCTCATTTCCGATCCCGGCGCGGCGCTCGTGAGAGAAGCGGTTCAAATGGGACTGCCGGTCACATCGGTGCCGGGCCCGTGCGCGGCGGTGACGGCGGTTACGCTGGCGGGACTCGGAGGGCCGTTCTGTTTTATTGGGTTTCTCAGCAAAAAGGCGGCGGAGCGAAAAAGGCAGATCGAGCGGCTGAAATATGCCGGACAGCCCAGCGTCATTTATGAAAGCCCCCATGCGCTTCACGGGACGCTGTGCGCGTTTGCCGATATATTGGGCGCAGAGAGACGCATCGTCGTTGCAAAAGAGCTGACAAAGCTTCACGAACGGGTTTTCAGCGGCACGCTGGCGCAGGCGGCGGCGGAATTTGACGGCGATGTAAAAGGAGAGTTTGTACTTGTATTAGACAAAGCCGGCGAGACGGAGGAGCAAGCCGAAGACGATGTGATACTAAATGAGATCAAAAAAAACATGGCGGCGGGCATGACAAAAAAAGATGCCGCAAAAGCGGCATCCGAGAAATTTGGCATCAGTAAGAATAGAGCTTACCGATTGTCTTTGTAAGCTGCCGGCTTACTTAAGGCCGAGCTTCGACAGACATTCGGCACAGACCTTCGCGCCTTTGTATTCTGTGACGCCGGTAACGCTTTCACAGAAAAGACAGGCGGGCTGATATTTGCCAAGTACGATATGGCTGTCATCCGTAAAGATCTCAATAGGATCCTTAATGTCGATTCCCATCACTCTTCTGAGTTCGATCGGCAGCACAATACGGCCAAGCGAGTCTACTTTTCTGACGATTCCTGTTGATTTCATTTTTTTCATCTCCCAATTAATTTTAGTATATATTTAGTGTAACAATATATCAAAATATAACAAATATAGTGCCTGCATGTCAACCCCTTTTTGTCCTTTTTTTAAGCATTAATAAAATGTTCACAATTGAATATATATGATATAAAGATGCATGATATGGTTAGCGGGGAGTGGAAATGATCAACTATATCTGGGCGTTTCTGATCGTGATCGGCACGGTGGCGGGTGCGTTTACAGGGCATATGCAGGCCGTCGGAGACGCGGCCGTTGAAGGTGCAAAAGAAGCGGGCCTATTGTGCGTCAGCCTCATCGGCGCATATGCGCTGTGGCTCGGTGTATTGAATGTTGCCAAAGAAGCGGGTCTGATCGAAACGCTTGCCAGACGCATGCGCGGCGTTGTGCGCCGTCTTTTTCCGGGCGTTCCGCCGGACAGCGAGGCAAACGGTTTAATCACGCTGAATATCGTCGCGAATATGCTTGGCATGGGCAACGCGGCCACGCCGTTCGGGCTTCAGGCCATGAAGGCGCTTCAGGCGCTCGGCAAAGACAGGGACGAGGCTTCCGACGCGATGTGCATGCTGATCATTATCAACGCGTCGTCGGTGCAGCTCCTTCCGCTGACGGTGATCGCGCTTCGTAGCGCGGCAGGCAGCGCCGCGCCCGCCGAAATCGTGCTGACCGCGCTGATATCCACCACCGTGACCACAACCGTGGGCATCGTGGCCGGAAAGGTATGGCAGAGGTTTTCGCGATGCAGATAATGACACAAATTTCGGCGTTTTTTGTTCCCGTGTTTATTGCGGCAATCGTTGTATTCGGGCTTGCGAAGAAAGTGCCGGTATACGAAGCGTTTATACGCGGCGCAAAGCAGGGGCTTGATACGGTGGTGCGCATA
This sequence comes from Clostridiales bacterium, assembly GCA_029265435.1. Lineage (GTDB taxonomy): Bacteria > Bacillota > Clostridia > Christensenellales > SZUA-584 > SZUA-584. The sequence continues at coordinate 8,265 of JAJUJH010000045.1, read as the reverse complement.
CTGCCGTATGTGATCGGCTTTGTGTTTGCGATACGGATATTTACCGCATCGGGCTGCTTTGATTATCTGGCCGCCGCGCTTTCGCCGATACTGAAGCCGGCCGGCATACCGCCCGAAATCCTGCCGCTTGCGCTGATACGGCCGTTTTCGGGCAGCGCCGCGATCGGCATGCTCACGACCATGCTGGAGCGTTACGGGCCTGACAGCTTTATCGGACGCGCCGCGAGTACGCTTATGGGTTCCACGGAAACGCTTTTTTATACAACGGCGCTTTATTACGGCAGCGTGGGGATCAAAAAAACGCGCTATACCATACCCGCCGCGCTTGTTTCGGAACTGTCCGGGCTGCTTGCAAGCGTTGCCGTTTGCAGGCTTTTTTTCGGCTGATCGGAAAATAATCAACCGCGGCAATAAAAAAACCAACCGAATCTGTCGAAATATGCAATTTAAGCGAATATTCATGCAAAATCGAGTCCAAAAAAGGAAATAAAAAATATATTAAGTTTTCGTTACAGAAAAATATCGATTTGTTACGAAAATGTTTTGTTGTAAGCGTGCAACTCTTTTCAGCAATATCATTTGGACCGGAAACGGGGATGAATCATATTTGGCACAAACCATACAGACACAGATTAATGATCTAATGCCGGCTGTTTAAAATGAGACGTGAGCACGCTCCCATTCGGCCAAAAGCGCTTCCAGTGCCATTGATTTTTGCGCGTACGCATCCGAGAGCGATGCGATCTGGGTGCCGTCCAGCGCCGATGGATCGGCGAGCTGCGCCTCGATTTGCGCGAGCTGCTTTTCGGTATCGTCGATTTCTCTCTCGATTTGGACGATGCGTTTTTTTGCTTCCCGTGCCGCCGCTTCCTTTTCCTTCTCGGCGCGCTTTTGTCTGGCGGCGGCGGTTTTGGTCACGCCGGTATCGACCTCCTGCGGGGGCGCGTTGAGTTTCTCGAGCGCGGCCGTATAGTCGCTCCAGTTGCCGGAAAAAGAGGTGAGCGTACCGTTTTTCAGCTCAAGCACGCGTGTGGCGACTTTGTTGATAAAGTAACGGTCGTGGCTGACGAAGAGTACGGTCCCGTCAAATTCGCAAAGCGCCTCCTCAAGCATTTCACGGCTGTTCATGTCAAGATGGTTTGTCGGTTCGTCAAGCAGCAGCAGGTTATCCTGCCCCAGCATCAGCTTGAGCAGGGAGAGCCGCCCCTTTTCCCCGCCGGAAAGCGCCGAAACAGGCTTGAACACGTCGTCTCCGAAGAACAGAAAAGACGCGAGTATGCTTCTGATTTCACCGTCGTCAAGCTCCGGATAATCGCCGCGAATCTCCTCGATCACGGTCAGCTTCAGATCGAGGTTTTCCTGAAGCTGGTCGTAATAACCGGCGCAAACGCCCGCGCCCGCCGCGATATGCCCTTCTGAAGGAGCAAGCCGCTGTGCGGCGATGCGGAGCAGCGTGGTTTTTCCGATGCCGTTGGGACCCACAAGCGCCGCGCGCTCGCCCTTGTACAGATGCAGGTTCACGCCGCTGAAAAGAGGGGCTTGCGAATCGGGCCAAGAGAGCGACACATCGCGCATCATCAGCACGTCAGTGCTACCGCGCGAAGAGGAGGAGAGCTTAAGCGATATTTTACCGTTGCCTGCGTCGGGCTTTTCAAGCCTTTCCATTTTGTTCAGAAGCGTTTCGCGCGCGTGCATTTTGATAAAGTTCTTGCCGCCGCCCGAATTGCCCCAGGCCCTGTACTGCTGTATCACCTTTTTCTGCCGCGCGATCTCCCTTTGATTGTGCTCATATGCCTTTTGCGCAAGACGCCTTTTTTCATCGCGCTGTTTCACAAAAGCGGTGTAATTGCCGGTGTAAACGTCGATCGCACCGTTGTGCAGCTCGGCGATGTGCGTGCATGTCTGATCCAAAAACCAGCGGTCGTGCGAAACGATCATGACCGCGCCCTGCCATGTTTTAAGGTAGCTTTCCAGCCAGGTGACGGCGTCGGTGTCGAGATGGTTCGTCGGCTCGTCCAGCAGCAGAAGCTGAGGTTTTTCGAGCAGCAGCTTTGCGAGCATCAGGCGTGCGCGCTGACCTCCCGACAGCGTGCAGACGGGCCTTTCATAAACGTTTTCGCCAAGACCAAGGCCCTTTAATACGCCGTTGATCGAGCTTTTGTAGCCGTAGCCGCCTGCGTCTTCAAACGCCTGCGTGACGCGGTCGTATTCGCGCGATACGCGTTGCCATTCACTTTCGTTGTCTGCGGCGTTCTCCATTTGACGTTCCAGCTCGCGCAGGCGTTTTTCCAGCTCGAAGGCGCGTTCAAAAACGGCCAGCATCGTGTTCCATACGGTTTCACGCGTGCCTTCCGAAACCTCCTGCATCAGGTATCCCACGCGGCCGCATGAGCTGACGGCGCCGGAATCCGCGCCGATCTCACCGCAGATGATGCGAAGCAGCGTGGTTTTGCCCGCCCCGTTTGGGCCCACGATGCCCATACGCATATCGTCGGTGAGTGTGAGCGTGACGCCGCTGAGCACCGTATCGGCGGCAAAGCTTTTGGCGATGTCTTTGACGGACAGAACGATCATGATATCCCCTCCAAAAAACTCAAGGCTCATTATACTGGATGGCGGTGAAAAAATAAAGCAAAGCCATGACGTTGGAGGACGGAATGGACGAAGCGCAGGTGAGGCATGACTCAAGCAACAAATAAACAAGCCTTATGAGGCTCTCTGCCGGCCGCCGTTTAAGCGATGAATGCAAAAGAATAAAGGATCCCAATAACATGCTGGAATGCTGCAATATAAAAACAAGGCACTAAAAAAGCAACGGAGAATGCCGGTTGGCTGCCCCGCCGCTTTTTTCCTGAATCTTTTTTTACTCGTCTATCCGGACCTCGAGTTTTGTGGTTTTGCCGTCTTTTGTGATGGAGATTGCGTCGGCGCCGGCGCTAGATGCCTGAAACACCGGCAGCGGCGCATCCTCCGTCAGGGCCGAGAGCAGACCGCTTACGCTTTCCACAACGGGGAGAGCGCCGCCATTGTGCCCCGCCAGCAGTATCTGTTCGCCGACGCGCAGACGGACCGAATCGACGGGCAGCACGACGCCGCCGCTTGGCGATATGCCGTAAGGCACAATATATGTGACTTCAGACGGGGCGCTGCCGGTGTGCGGGCTGCGCCGCTCCACGAGCATGCCGTCCTTTATTTCCACAGCGCCGTGAGGCACGTAATCCTGCGCCCGCCAAACGGCCGCAAACCCGTCGTCGCAGGTCAAAAGACGGTAGTGGATATAGCCCTGATCGGTATCGCCCGACTGTACAAGCAGCATGCTCCGGTTGGTACCAGGCAGGTTCATCGTTGCTACGGGATACAGCGTGTCGCAGGCGGAAAACAGTCCGCTGTAAACCATCTGCGAGCGTCCGTCTCCCTCGATCTGCCAGAGCATCATCATAAAGCCCGAATCGTTGCCGCGCGGCATGCTGACCGGCACGAAGTTGACGTCGTATTCGCGGCTCGTATCGTCCAGAGCCACCGTCTGGTGAGACAGTGCGCTTTGGGGCGCTGCGGCGGGCGAAAAAACCAGCAGACAGGCGGCGGCCGCTGCCAGTACGCCCGCGGCCGCCACTCCCGCAATCAGCAGCGGCCTTTTTACGCGCTTGCGCGAAACCGCATAATGCGCGATACGGCTGTGCCAGGATTGCATATCCGTAAAAAACCGTTTGGATTCCGTTTTTCCTTTGGCCAGCAAGCGGTCCAGCTCGTTGTCGTTCATTGCGATTCCTCCAGTTTGGTGCGCAGCAGCTCGCGTGCGCGGGCCAGCCGTGTGCGTACCGTGGCTTCTTTGAGCCCCAGCGTCCGCGCGATATCCGGCGTGGCCATGTCGTCAAAATAATACAGCGATATCACGGTGCGGTATTTTTCGGGCAGTGACATGACCGCCGCAAACACCTCACCGCCCTGTTCCGCTTCGTCCTGAGCCGCCTGTGCGCTGGCCTCCGTGCTATGAAGCGGCCGCATATGCCTGAAATAGGCGGAGGCCTTGACGTCGCGGCAAAGGTTGACCGTGATCCTGTAGAGCCATGTGTAGTATGAGCTCATGTTCCGGAACTTTGCGATGTTTTTATAAGCCCGGCAGAAAACCTCCTGTGCGATATCTTCCGCAAGATACCTGTCGCGCACATGGTAATAGGCAAGCCGGATTACCTGCGGGCCGAACCGCCTCACAAGATAATCCAGCGTTTCCTGCGATTCGTGCTGAGTTTGGACGTTTTCCCGCTGCATATCTCAACGCCTTCTTTTACTGGTTTAAAATAACATAGTTCGTCAATCCGCGCGGATCTCCTGCCGCATAAACACGACGTAAGAGACGGCAAAGCACACCAATGTGAACGCAAGCAGTCCCGTCAAGTGAGGCCATACCAGCAGCAGGCTTTGCCCGAACGGCAGTGTGCCCGTCACCGCTCCCGAAAGCTGCGTCGAAAGGACGATGCCCGTTGTGCGCACATTGGGGTTGAGTATCGTCGTGACCGACTCGTTATACAGCGTGGACGGCGATATACGGTTGATCGCGAGATTGCAGTTGTAGTTCGCGATTTGGGTCTGCGCGCTTGAGCTGTCGTTGACCGGATACAAGGCGTTCGCAATTCCTCCCGCAATCAGGCTCAGGAATATCGCGAAGAACAGCCAGACGGCGATGCTGGTGAGCGCCGACGTGGCCGCGTGACGGAACACCAGCGAGAACAGTATCGAGATGCCGAGCCAGAACGAGATATACACCGTCGTGAAGAAAAGGAATACGATGATGCGCCCCAGTTCTTCCGCAGCCGGCGCAATGCCCGTGACGAGTATGCCGACACCGCTGATGATGAATCCGAGCGCGAACACCATAATGCCAATCACCGTCACGCCGGCGAGAAACTTGCCGTTGATCACTGCGTCGCGGTATATCGGCTGTGCGAGCAGACGGCTTAATGTGCGGTGCGAACGCTCGCCGTTGATGGCGTCGAATCCGAGCGACAGCCCCACGATTGGACCGAGCAGCGACATGAACGTGACGAAAGAGAGCATTGAATCGCCGTTGCTTGTGAAAAGCTTTAAAAACATGAAGCTTGAGTCGCCCGAATCGATCGCAGACTGTATGCCTTGCGTCGCGCTGTATACGCTTGCCAGGCCGACCACCGTCACGAGTATCAGCAGAATCATAAAGCGCATGCTGCGGAAATAATCGCGCAGTTCCTTAAAATAAAGCGCATTGAACCCTGCGAGCCTCGTGCGCCGCAGGTCGTTTTGCGTTGTGATTGCCGCCGCATTGGTTTGCATTTATACCGCCCCCTCTTTGATAAAGTAACGCCTGTAAATATCGTCGAGGTCGCCGCCGTGCTGCTTTAAATGCAGCAGCGAATAGCCCTTGTTGACGGCCTGCTCGGCGATGCGCCCGCGCACATCCTTTCTGGCTTTGACGATGTAGAAGCCCTGATCGCGCGTGACGCCGCTGACATCCGGCACACTGAGCAGGAGCTTTTCAAGATCTTCGTTATCGGGGCTGGCGGCAAACTCAAAGGACAGGCTTTCGTCTCCCAAATCCCGGCGCAGAGACGAAATATCGCCGCAAGCGATAAGGCTGCCTTTCACGAATATGCCGACGCGGTCGCAGATCTGCTGCACCTGATAAAGCTGATGAGACGATATCAGCACTGTACGGCCGTCTTTGTGCGCCAGCTCGCTGATCAGGTCGAGCAGCTCGTGCATGCCTTCGGGGTCGATGCCGAGCGTCGGCTCGTCGAGTATCACGACGCGCGGGTCTTTCATCAGCACGTCCGCTATACCGAGCCGCTGGCGCATGCCGCGCGAGTAAGTGCGCACCTTTTTATCGGCGGCGTCGGTCATGCGCGTGCGCTCAAGGAGCATGTTGATACGCGCTTCGGTTTCGGCGGCGCCGAGGCCGTTGAGCTCTCCGACGAACCTCAGGTTTTCACGCCCCGTCATGTCGTTGTAAAAGGCGACGTTGTCGGGCAGATAGCCCACAATGCGCTTGACGGAAATGGGGTCTCGCGTGCAGTCGCGGCCGTCGATGACGGCCTTGCCGCCGCTCGGTTCCGTCAGCCCCAGCAGCATGAGAATCGTTGTCGTTTTGCCCGCTCCGTTCGGACCGAGCAGACCGAAAATTTCGCCTTCCTCAACCTGCAGATTCAGACGGTCAACGGCAACCAAATCCCCGTATTTTTTGGTCAGGTTCTCCGTTTTCAATATGACCATGATTATCGTCTCCCGAATTTTCTGAACAGGTACACAAGCCCTGCAATCAGCGCGAGAATGATGACAACGCCCACGATGCCCCAGACCGTTGATGTTTTGACAGCCACACGGATGTCACACTGGCTGCTGGTCTCATCCGTGGAGGCTTTCAGGGAAACCGCATAATCGCCCGCAATCGCGTCGGAAGACGCTTTGATGTGCGCGACCACCTGCTTCGTTTCACCGGCCGGGAGGACATCGATGGTATCTTCGTCAAACGTGACGGACCAGTTTGTGGGCGCGACGGCCTGAAGCGCGACGTTCTCAAGATCCGCGCTGCCTGTATTGGTAATGCTGAGCGTTAAATCGCTGACCTTGCCCGCATAGGCGTCGGCGGTCAGAAGCCCCGTCGGCGTGGAGAGCGTCATGCTGTATGTGCCCGTAATGACCACTGTCAGATCCGTTTTGAGCGTCTCGTTGGCCGATACGGCGGAGCAGGATATGGTATATTCACCTGCCGTGACGTTTTGGGGCGGCGTGATGTTCACCGTCAGATTTTGCGAGCTGCCCGCGTCGATGGTGAGGCTTGCGATCTGCTTGCTGGACGCCATGAACGACGTCTGCCAGCCCTCCGGCGCCGATGCGCTCAGGCTGTACGACTGCGCGTCCAAGCTGTTGTTGACAAGATCGACGGGGAACGAGAATGTCGCCGTGCTGGAACCCTGGAGCTTCGGATACTGTGAGGAGAACTTGCTCTGTGTAATCTCCTGTTCCGTCACATTGAGCTCCAATTCAAGCGTATCCGTTGCGCCGTTATCGCCCACGGCGGAGAGCATGATCTTGTATGTGCCTTCTTTTGTTTTCGCGGGTATTGTGGCAATAAAGCTGACGTTCTGGCTTTCTCCGGCATCCACGTACACGCGGGTGATGGGGCTGCCTGCGCCCGTGAATTTGCTGGTCCAGCCGTCGGGAATCGACGTGACGGAGAGCGCGACGTTTTCGGCCGAAGAGCTGTTGTTTTGGACCTTGACGCTAAACGTCACATCTTTGCCCGCATTTACGGACAATCCGGGGAAAGAGGTGCTGATGGACAGGCCGCCGTCGGCGCGCGCCACGGCGGGCATGGCGGTGAAAACGAGCGCCGCGATCATGAGCACGGCCAAAACCGAAACGACCGCCTTTTTTGTTTTTTGAGCGAATAATGGCATGGTTAAAAATCCTCCTTCATTCTTTGCGTCTTTCAGACATTGATTTAGACGGGATACCGCAGCCAAAACGCTACAACAATTTTAAGAATAAATTGTAAATAAATCTGGGACAAAATGTGAAAGCGGGATTGTCAGACAACATCCCTTTTGAGAGCGGAACAACCTGATGGTACAAAAGCCGCGCGAAATGAAATTCCATGCGGCTCAGACTGTCAATAAAGCGAAAAATACCATTTGCGGGCAAGACGGGCTTTGCCCGCGCCGCCCGCACCTTGCGGTTTTGCGCCGTTTCGAGCTTGCGAGGAACAAGCAAAACCGGAAAACTGTCGGAAAACCGAAGGTTTTTCGACAAACAGAAAGCCGCACGAAACGGGATTTCCATGCGGCTTTTATAGTCACGTCGTATGCGATATCCGAAGATCGGGCTTCGCCGCTTTAAGCGCGGCGACAGCTTCAGCCGAAACGGCGGTCGCTTTCACCAGATCGAGCTTTTTCAGGCTCTTGAGCCGCGCGAATTTTCGCACATCGTCGTCGGTGGGGCGCAGGCCGGCCGCTTCGTTCCACTCCGCTTCAATCTTCAGTTCGTACAGGTTATCCAGCATCAGTATCTGCTCCATAAGCGCCGCCCATCGCTGCGCGCTCAAGCCGCGGATGTCCATTTTCAGCCGCCTCAGCTTTTTTAAGCGCCCAAGGCTCAAAACGGCGCCGGCCTGTCCGAGCGTTTCGCTGAAAAACGATAAGCCGCAAAGCTGCGGAAGGGAGAAAATGGTGTCCAGCCCGTCGTCGGTGATCGTGGGGGCGGGCTTGACCCATAACGGTATATCTCCCACGGGCG
>JAJUJH010000078.1 GCA_029265435.1 Clostridiales bacterium | reverse complement strand
GAACGCGGCAAGCACCGCGGAAAAAACGGGCGTGCCCGAAGCTTGTCCGTTAAACAGCCCCGCGATGCAAAGGCGGAGCGCCGCCGAAAAAGGCGTATAATACGATATGTCGCGCACAAAGGCAGGCATATAGGCGGACGGCACGAGAAGTCCGCCAAGCAGTGCAAGCGCCAGCGCACCGAGGAAAGCGGCGCGAACCGAAAAAGCCGGCGATTGAGACATCAGCCCGATGAGCATCATGCCAAGGCTTAAAAACAGACAGAGCAAAGCTCCGCCGCCCGCCAGCGCAAGCAGGCTGCCTCCGTATGTGCCGCCGCCCGCTATCAGGCCGAGCGCCAGCGCCAGCGCGGCATACTGCACGAACAGGAACAAACCGCCCGACAGCCAGCGCGACATCACACACGCAAGCGGGCTGTGTCCCGAAAGCAATTGCCGGTGAACAAGCCCCGTTTCACCGTCATCCGCAGTCATGCGCGCAATAGGCAGACCGCCGAGCGCCGCAAACAGCACGAGCAGGCTTGCCGCGTAATATTCGATGGGCAGCGCGCCGTCAAGCGGCGACGTCACATCGGTATCCTCATAAAGCGCCGAGCGCGAGAGTATGCCGCCGAAAAAGACTTTCATCATACGTCCGTAAGCATCGGCGGCGGCAGATTCCTCCACGCCCGCGCCGATGCCGTCCCAATACAGCACGTTGATCGCGTGCTGTGCGCCGCTCACAAGCCCCACACCCGAATCCAGCGTTTCATAGAGCAGCGCGTCCTCGAGCGGCATTTGAGGATTGCCGTAATAACGGATCGCGCAGCGTCCGTTGTCAGAAAGCGTATCCTGCATGCCGGGCGGAATGTAAATGAACGCGGCCGCGCCGTTTCGCACCGCCTCGCGCCCTTCCGCCTCGCTTTCCACAAAATCCACGCTGATAAGCCCGCCGAGTGATTTGCTCTCGATCAGTCCGCGCAGTATCGACTGCGTGAGCGGATCGTCGTCTTCATTGAAAACGGCCACGGTGAAATTTCTTGCGCGCACATTGGCATAAAAATAAGGCGCGACCGCAAACGCGATCAGCAGCACAAGCAGCAGCGGCGCACCCACCGTAAACAGAACAGTCGCCTTATTGTTCAAAAGTCTTTTTAAATCCACCGCGAAAAGCTTTTTCATTCGTTCCCTTATCGCCTATTTCTCGTTTTTGCGCGCCGTCATGTCCCGCCACCCGTTCTCGCTCGCCAGCATGCCGAGCCCGCTGCCGATATCGATATCCGCGTCCGCGATGATATGAAGCGTATCCGTGTTTTCCGTCAGCAGCCTGCCGGTTACCGTCGCATCCACAAACAAATGATACGAATCGCTTGTATCGGCGCCGAGCCGAAACGCCGCTTTCACATTCACCGGATTGCCGTTTTGAGCCGCTTCGGCGGTCAGTTCACCCTCGCCGCCGTCCGCGGTCATCTCCATGACGAAAAGTTGAACGCCGTCCTTCATGATCTCCATGCGTTGAGCGCACGCGCCGGCATCGAATTCCGCGAAAAACGCGACGTCATACCGCGCATCCGGCGTATCGGCACTGAGCGAGAAGCCGACGGGCGTTTCTCCGCGGCGGTACACCTTCCATGTGACGGCAGCTTTGCCGTATTTGCCGCCTTCGGTCTGCGAAAGCAGATTATCGAGCGTTACGCCGCTCTCTCCGAGCCATGCGGCCGTTTCGGCAACCCAGTTTTCGGCTTCGTCATACAGTGCGGCGTCTTCCGAAAGCGCCGCCGAAAACGCGGCCGCGGTTACGGCCAGTGCCTCCGCGTCAAGCGACGTATGGATCAGCGTCACATTGACGTCCTTTTGATCCATGGGGCTGTACGCGCGCCCCAGCTCCATCCGCGTGCATTCTTCGGGCACCGATTCGGCCAGAATATCGAGAAGCCGTGTCACTAGCCCCTTCGGCGGCAGCGGTACAAAACGGCCGATGCGGTCTTTAAGCGTCATATCGCCCGACACATCGCCCGACACAGGCACCTGCGCCGTTTGCGCCGTACCGTCCGCCGGCACCGCGATGAGCTCATCGCCCGTGACGCAGGCCGCAAACATATCGGTACCCATGGCGTTCAGCCTGAAACCGAAGTCTCTTAAATCGTATTTGACATGGAGCGAAGCGGGCAGGCTGGCAATCGGAAGGCCAATGCCTTTAAGCCCTTCCGATTCCGCCGTTATCCGGGCATAAATCTCAAACGGCTCGCTCATCAGCCTTTGCGCCATCCCCGCAAGTGTACCCGCCGATAGGATCTCCCAGTTGTCCGAATATGTCCGTAAAAAATCCGAAAGCGCCAGCACACCCTCGCTGCGCTTTTCGGCCTCAGCCGCAGGCGCCGAACCGCCGCCGTTCAGCAGCACGATGCCAAACACGGTGAGCGCGCATATGAGGAGCACGAGCGCCGCTGCCATCCATCGTCTGCCATGCATGAAGCCCCTGCGTTTTTTTCCGTGCGGCCAAAGCAGCTTGCGGACCGCGCCGCACCGCCGCGCCGCGCTTAAACGGTCATCCATGGCAGCGCCCCTTTCACGCCGTATAACACCTGATCGCTTCCGCCAGATTGTCAAAATTCATCGGCCCGCTGTATGTAACCGTCCCCTCCCGAAGCGCGATCATCTCGTCGGCAAGGAAGTTCATCTCGTCGATATAATGGCTTGTGAATATGATCGCCGTGCCGCTTTTCTTGAGCGCCGAAAGCGACGCCATGATCTTGCGCCGGTTAGCGATGTCCACACCGGCAAGCGGTTCGTCGAGTATCAGCAGAGACGGACGCAGCACCAGCGACGCGCCGATGTTGAGCCGCCGTTTCATGCCGCCCGACAGCTTTGATACCTTGCGTTTTTCCACGGATCTGAGCCCGATGATATCCATCACCGTATCATAAACGGCTTTGTCCTTCGTTTTCATCCAGTAGTAAAGGTTGTCTTTGACGGAAAGCTCCTGCATCAGCGCAATGCCCTGAGGCACATACCCAAGCATTTCTCGCACGGCGGCGGGGTTTTCCGCCGCGTTCACTCCGCCGATCCATAAAGAGCCGCTGTCTGGCTTTGAAGCCGTCGCAAGGATTTTAAGCAGCGTCGTTTTTCCCGCGCCGTTTTCTCCCGCCACGGCAAGAGCGCGCCCCGCGTCCAGATGCAGGCTCACGCCTTTGAGTATCGGCGTTTTGCCGTAAAATTTGGTGATGTTCTCCGCAGTAATCAAATGAAGCCCCCGTCTTCCGATTTATTTCGATCAAATGTGTTCGTTCCAGAATCAACGGCGTCAGCGCACCGCGCGCCTTTCATACGCCGTTCGCCCCGACGGTATTGCGAAGGCTGCCTTCCCCGTCCAAACCGCGATTGCCATTTGAGCCGTTTATGCCTTATAATAGAGTACAGCGGCTTTCGGCGCATTATGACAGGCAGGACGGCCGATGCGGCTATCCGTCAAGAAACACGCAAAAACGCGGGTGTCCGCCAATATCCCTCAAAAACGGCGTTAAACAATCAGCGCAAGCAGAACGGATACGGCCAGCGAGATACCGGCGGCAATGCCGAATTTTTTGAAATAGCGGATATCGCTGAGTTCGAAGAACATGCTTTTCCGTATGCCGCCCCATGCGAGCGTATATTTTTTGATCAGGTTCCATTTGGTGAAATCGATGCGCAGCAGTGCCAGTTCGCTGAAAGCAAACAGTATCGACATAATATAGATTGTGGCCGGCAGCGCGCCGATACCGATGATGGGAAGCGCCAGCGCCTTGCTGGTGAAACCGGCCGAAGCAAGCTGGGAACCGATGATCACGCGAAGCAGCAGCGCGTAGATCACAAAAGGCAGCAGCAGCGCCACGGCTGTCACCGCGCCCGAAAATGCCGACACCGCAACCGATGTCAGGAAATCCTGCTTGTAGTTGACGATTTGCTTCATCTCGTCATACGAATAGTATCGGTCTTTGGAAGCGCCCTGATGGTCGGTTTGGCGAAGCGCCGCCGATGTCTTTTTGTCCATAAACTTGATGTCGCGCGTTTCGATGAGCCTTACGTAATCCTCTTCCTGAAGATTGAATTCATCGGTTGGCTCAAAGGACAGAACGTGAACGCCGCTGTAAACGAGCCTGTAAATACGGCCTATCTCAAACTTGTTGAAAGCGAACGGCGTGCGGACAAGCAGCCGGAACACGCGCGGCGTTTCATCGCGCAAAGACGAAATCGGCGTAAAATAAAGCCGGTATCTGTAGATTCCCGCGATACGCTCTTTGGAAAAAAGAAGCATATGGTCGCGCTCGGTTTTGTTCATAGACGGCACCCCTTTCATTGGCCATTATCTCACACTTGGGCCGATTATGGAAGGGTTCGAAGAATTTGAATCACGAGGTGAAACAGGTGGACAGAAAAACCCCCATCATGGATGCGGTGGCTTCCGTAAGCGGCAATGCCAGAATCCGCTTTACAATGCCGGGTCATAAGGGCGACACAGGCTTTTTCGGCGGCGATATGCTCGCCTGCGACATCACCGAGCTTCCCGGCGCCGACAACCTTCTGAATCCGACCGGCGCGATACTCGAATCCGAAAGGCTTCACGCCGAGTTTACCGGTGCGGCGGCCGCTTTTTTCACAACCGGAGGGTCTACGGCCGGCATACTTGCAATGCTGTCCCTGTTCCGAGGAAAAAAGGTGATCTTCCCGCGCGGCATCCACATGAGCGCGGCTAACGCCATTTATATGTTCGGCATCACCCCCGTTTTTCTGAACGCGCCGCCCTGCGACTATCCGGCGGTGATGGATACAGGCGCACTGCGGGACGCGCTTCACGTTCATAAAGACGCGAGCGCCGTGTTCGTGACATACCCCAATTATTTCGGGCTTTGCTGCGATATTGAAGAGATTGCGAAAACGGCTCACCGCGCGGGCATACCGCTTGTTGTGGACGCGGCTCATGCGGCTCATTTCGCCTTCTCGCCGCTGCTCCCCGTTTCCCCCGCATATGCGGGTGCGGATATATGGACGGAAAGCACGCATAAGGCGCTGCCCGCCATGAACCAGTGCGCATGCCTCTGCGTCGGCCGGAATTCGCTTGTCAGCGCGCGCGAAGCCCGCTCGGCGCTGTCCATGATACAAACCACAAGCCCTTCGTATATCCTTCTGTGCTCGATCGACTACGCTTATGCGTATATGCGTGACAAGGGCGAACAGGAAATCTACCGCGTTGTAAACCTGACGCGGCGGCTTGAAGATATGATCGGCACGCTGCCCGGCTACTCGTGTCCCGACATGATGCAAAAAGGCGTCGCCGCACGCGATCCGTTGAAATTGGTCATCGACGTAAGCGGCACGGGCCATACGGGGCTGACCATTAAAGCGATGCTCGCCGGCGAGGGCATCCATGTGGAAGCGGCGGACATGAAGCACATCCTTTTGATGGTTTCTGCGGGCAATACCGCCGCCCATTTGGACAGGCTTTTCGAGACGCTGCGCCGGGTTGAGCGCATTCGCGGACGCAGCATATTCTTTTCGCCATACGCCATGCCCGCGCCCACCAAGTTTTCCGCCGCTTCGCGCAGTTGGAGCCATATCGAAAAGCTCCGCCTCGAACAGTCCCCCGGCAGAATCAGCGCGTGCGCGGCGGGCGTTTATCCCCCGGGCGAAGCCGTGGTGATGCGCGGGCAGGAAATCTCATATGAGACCGCAGGCTATCTGATTGAAGCGAACCGGCAGGGCTTTGAGCTGTTCGGCGTTGAGGACGCTTCGATATATGTTTATAAAGAAAGATAAGGGAAAATCATGATCAAACACATCTCCGGCAAAAACAGCCGGTACGCTTCGGTTTTTATGGACTTCGACGGCACCATTGCGGATACATGCGAAGGCATTTTGAACGCCGTCAAGCATATGTTTGCAAAAATAGGCATGGATATAAACGACGAGAAAAGCCTGTACGCGTTTATCGGCCCGCCGGTCAAGCATCATTTGATGGATGCTTATGGATTCAGCGAGGAACAGGCTGCCGGCGCATATGCCTATTTTACTGAGTATTACCGCGAAAAAGGGCTCATGCAAAGCCGTCTTTTCCCGGGCATCGAAGAAACGCTGCGCCATATCAAAGCCTCTGAAAAAACGCTTTATATCGCCACATCCAAGCCCCGGCCGATGGTCATGAAGCTGGTTGACGCATTTGACATCGCCCGTTATTTCGACGGCGTCTACTGCGCCGACCACGGTAAAGGCATATACTCAAAAACACAGGTGCTGCAAAATGCATTCCGTGATCTTGGCGGCAAGCCGGAAAGCGCCGTGATGGTGGGAGACAGGTACCACGATATTGAAGGCGCAAAGGCTGTCGGTATTGATTCCGTCGGCGTCCTTTACGGCTACGGCGGATACGACGAACTGGTTCAGGCCGGATGTGATTATATCGCGGAAACCATGCGGGATTTGGCAGTGCTGTTGGGAGGCAAAGAATGAGCGGTTTTTTTATCACGTTTGAGGGGCCGGACGGCTGCGGCAAATCCACCCAGCTCCGTTTTCTCGCGGAATACCTTGAAGAATTCGGCATCAACGTGGTGCGGACGCGCGAACCCGGCGGAAGCCTAGTCGCCGAAAAAATTCGCGCCATACTGCTTGACAGAGAGAACGAGGAAATGGACGCCATGACGGAGGCGCTGCTCTACGCGGCGGCGCGCGCGGAGCATGTGCGCAAAGTCATAAAGCCCGCGCTTTCGGAAGGCAAGGTGGTGCTGTGCGACCGTTTTCTCCATTCTTCCCTCGCATATCAGGGCTATGGACGCCGCCTCGGCTTGCCGCTCGTCCGCAAGATCAACGAGCCCGCTGTAGACGGTTGTCTGCCCGATGTCACCGTCTTTATCCGCGTGCCGCCCGACCGGGCGTTTTCACGCATGAACGAACATAAAGTGCACGACCGTCTCGAAAGCGAAGGGCTGGGCTTTCATCGGCGCGTTTTTGAAGGATTTATGGCTTTGTCGCGGGAGCCGGGCATGATTGTGATCGACGCGTCCGGCACAAAATATGAAACGCAGGACATCATCCGGCAGCGGCTGACACCCATATTAAAAGATAAAGGTATACTATGACTGATTCTTTGCGGCGCTTTCTGGAAGCGGCCGAAAACAAGCAAGTGCTTGGCGCTTATATGACCGTATGCAGCCGTCCCGACGCGGCGGTGCGTTATATAAACATGTTTCTTATGCGCCTTTTCGGCCGGTGCGGCGGCTGCGGCACATGCGTCAGCTGCAAAAAGGTGGCCGAAGGACATGTCGATATATTGAGGCTTCACGCGCCCAAAGCGGCGGAGCTGCGCGACGCGCTTGCGTTTGCCGCCGAAAAGCCGTATGAGGGCGCATACAAGGCCATCGTGATCACCGACGCCGACGGCATGACGCCCGCCGCCTCAAACAGCCTGCTCAAAACGCTGGAGGAGCCGCCCGCAGGCGTCGTGTTTATCCTTTCGGTCCGCTCAATATCCGGCGTGCCGCCTACGGTCGCATCGCGCTGTGCCATTGTCGCTGTCGCACCCGAGCCCGACGCCCGTACGGCGATTGCGCGCACGCTCAATGTGGACGGCACACAGGCCGCAATACTCGCCGATCTGTCGGGCGGGTTTATTGAGGAAGCCGCCCGCATCAACGCCGATGCGGCCTTGCTGAACCGCCGAGACGACATTCTCTCGCTCTCGCATAAGATGCTTTATATCAAGGGCATGGCCGTCAGCACTTTTGCCGACTATCTGGAAAGCGGCAAGGAGATCATCACGGCGCAGCTTGGCATGATGCAGACGTATTTCAGAGATATACTTGTCTATCAGAAGACGCGCAATGATACGCTCGTCATCAACCGCGACAGGCTCGAGGATATCCGCCGCGCGGCGGATGACTTTACAAGCGGCGCAATAAGTAATATGATAAAAGTCATACTTGATACGGAAAGACGCTTCTTCGTCGCCGTCAATTTTCGGCTGACCATCGAGAAGATGCTTTTTTGTATGCTGGAGGAACGGAATAAATGGAAAAAGTCATAGGCGTCCGGTTCAAGCGTGTGGGAAAGGTCTACTATTTTCTGCCGGGCGACATTCAGTTCAATATTGGGGATCACGCCATTGTGGAAACCGCGCGCGGCATGGAATACGGCGAAGTCGTTCTTGTCGATAAGGAAGTCAGCGAGAAAGACCTCGTCGCTCCCTTAAAACAGGTGGTGCGCAAGGCCACGGCGAAGGATGAGGCAAAGCTGGAGGAAAACAGACGGAAAGAAAAGGACGCTTTCGATACCTGCCAGAAGAAAATCGATAAGCACAAGCTCGATATGAAGCTTGTCGATGTGGAATATACGTTTGATAATTCAAAAATCATATTCTATTTTACGGCGGACGGCCGCGTGGATTTCCGCGAGCTTGTGAAAGACCTCGCCGGCGTTTTCAAAACCCGCATCGAGCTTCGGCAGATCGGTGTGCGTGACGAGGCCAAAATGATGGGCGGTCTGGGGCCATGCGGGCGTCCCTGCTGCTGTTCCAGCTTTCTCGGCGATTTCTCGCCCGTCTCCATCAAAATGGCCAAGGAGCAAAACCTCTCGCTCTCTCCCACCAAAATCAGCGGCCTGTGCGGCCGGCTCATGTGCTGCCTCAACTACGAGCAGGAGCATTACAGCCAGACGCGCAGACGCATGCCCAAGCTCGGCAGCACGGTGATGTCGCCCGAGGGCGAAGGCGTGGTGGTGGAAAACAACGCGGTAACGGAAACCGTGCGAATCCGCATCACTCTGCCCGACGAAAGCGTGGATATAAAGACGTTCAAGCTGGAGGACATCCGTTTTAAAGGCAAACCCGCAACCATGGCGGATCAGGATGCCGATATCGCGTTGGATGACGAAATTAAATCGCTTCTGGACGACTGAACGAAAATTTCATGCAATCCTTGATTTTTTGTATACGGATGATTACAATAGGCGTGTATTATACTTTGGAGGTTAACTGTTATGGCTTATGTGATTACCGATGCGTGCATATCCTGCGGCGCTTGCGAAAGCGAATGCCCTGTGGAAGCGATCTCTGAGGGTGACGGCAAGTACGAAATCAATCCCGATCTCTGCATTGATTGCGGTTCCTGCGCCGATACATGCCCGAACGAAGCGATCGAGCAAGGCTGAATCAAATCAAAGAAAAGGCCGCTTTTTAAGGCCTTTTTTTATTTTCCGTTTTTAGAGTATCCTTTAAAATAAAATTAATCATTAATACCTTATATTTTTGTTTATATCTAAAAATATCTCAATATAATGAAAAATGATGCTTCATTTCAAAAATGATGTGGTATATATTTTTATCAATCGGCTGGAGGGCGGCATGAGATACGTACCGACCGGATGCATTCGCAGCGGCATGAGGCTTGGCAAGTCAATATACAATGCGTCCGGCGACATGCTTCTTCGGGAAGGCACGGAAGTGCTTCCTGTTTATGTGGATCGTCTTAAATCGCTCGGCGTAAACGGCGTTTATATTGACGATGGCTTGTCTGCGGATATCGAAATACAGAATGTAATAAGCGATGAGGTCAGAAACAAAGCGGTGCAGGGCGTGAAAAAGATACTCACGCATTCTGTCAACGACAATCCGGGCAATAAAAAGGCCGCTATCGACCAAGCCAAAACAATCGTGGAAGAAATCATTGCGGATATACTCAGAAACAGCAGCATCATGGTCAACATGGTCGACTTGAAGGTTTTTGACGAATATACATATTATCATTCCGTCAACGTTGCCGTCTTGTCCGCCGTTGT
This sequence comes from Clostridiales bacterium, assembly GCA_029265435.1. Classification (GTDB taxonomy): domain Bacteria; phylum Bacillota; class Clostridia; order Christensenellales; family SZUA-584; genus SZUA-584. Next base: position 2,127 of record JAJUJH010000078.1, on the reverse strand, counting down.
GGGTGCGGCAATCGGCATGAACAAAAACGATCTGTTCGCGCTGGGGTTGGCGTCGCTTCTGCACGATCTCGGGAAAGTCTTTCTCGATAAAAGCACGATCAACAAGCCGGGAAAATTTTCGGAAGAGGAGCTTCTCGACGTACAGCGCCACTCCGAGCTTGGTTATTCCTATCTTCGCACCATGTTCGACGTTCCGGTCAAATCGTCTCTTGGCGTGCTGCATCACCATGAAAGGTTCGACGGAAGCGGCTATCCGAAAGGCCTGAAAGGCGCAGAGATATCGCTTTTCGGGCGGATCATCGCGGTGGCGGATGTTTTTGACGCGCTTGTGAGCGACAGGCCTTACCGCAAGGCGCTGCTGCCTTCCGACGCGATGGAGCATATCGTCGGAAATGCCGGCGCCGGTTTCGATCCCGACATCGCAAGGATCTTTTTCATGAAGGTTGCTCCGTATCCGCTGGGCACCGCTGTTCAGCTCAGCAACGGATGCGTCGGACTCATCACTGAAAATTATGAGGGGTTCGGCTTGCGTCCAGCCGTAAAAATCATATATGAACGCGGCAAAATGGTCACGCCGTATGTGATCAATCTTCTTACCGATGTCAGCTGTTTAAACATCACCATCATAGGCATTTCACCTCTGTCTGAAGAGAAAATCGGCGAAGCGACCGGCTGAATGCCGTTTACTCGCAATGCTTGCAGTCGATCGTCAGTTTTCCGTCAAGACGGTAAACGGATTTCCCGCAGTGCGCGTTAAGCAGCGTTAAATCAAGGCTTTTTTGTTTTGGGCTGATTACGATGTCCCGCCAATCAAACAAAGTCCCTTCATCCGCGTATCCAATTGTGTCGTTTATCTCGAAGCAGTCGCAAGCCCCGATCTGCACGTCATCGCCCGCACCTTGCGCGCTTCTGAGAGGCACGCTCGCCACAATTCTCACTGCTCCCGTCAGTATTGCCTTTAACGCCTTGCCGTTCTGCTCTGTATCGTTTTTGATATGCGTCAAATACACCATACGCTTTGACACCGAAACGGCGGCCTTGCACGCATTCACCGGCTTATAACCCTCCGGAACCACGATATACAGGCAGAAGCTTTTTTCCACCGGCGTCGTCCATATCTTGCTTGCCGGTTCCGCAGGACTTCCGATTTTATCTTCGGATACGCGCGTGCGGTCTGAAAATATCAACGCCACACCGAACGGTTCAAACGCAAGCTCCGTATCAAAAACAAGGCGGTACTCCACGTCCGGATCATCCTCATAACGCCCGATCCAGTCGCTGACCGCCACACCGCTGATTCCGATATCCCCCGTCAGCTCGTAAGAGGTTTTGATGGCCGTCGCAGGCGTCCATGCACCGCGCCGGCGTCTTTTCTCACATGACACGATTTCCACACCTTCAAAGCGCGACGGCTCTCCGGCGCACATTTCAAGCACCCAGCCTTTAAGGTCGGCCTGGCTTTCGCCGTTGCCTGAGACTCTGACCATCACGGTCGTAAAACCGTTCTCACAGGAAAAACCCGTCAGTTCAAATTCATACCCGTCAATCAGCAGCTTCGTATTTTTATGTACCATATGTCGGAACTTCCTTTCTCCCGGCCAATGAGGTTTACTACAATAACCTATGCGAACGGCAAAACAGGTGTGCGAATTTTGACATATTGCATTGTCTCAACGCATCAACGTTTTCAAAGCCAAGTGCTCCTTTTTTATTAATTTGGGTATAGGCAAAAAAAATAGGCTGTGTTATAATAGCTAACGTTCAAGCGGGTGTAGCTCAATGGCAGAGCTCCAGCTTCCCAAGCTGGCTACGTGGGTTCGATTCCCATCACCCGCTCCATAGACTGATGGTAACTGCAAAAAGCTCCGGGATCCCTTGAAATGTCCGTTTCAGGGGATTTTTCATTGCGGTGTTTTCTCGCAACGCCTATTGAATCATCGTGTCAATGCTTGAGTTCAGCAATAACTTTTATTCATAGCACGGAAAAACAAGAAGCTCGCAATGCGTGTTGCAAGCGAGCTCCCCGTAAAGAGAATATATTGAAAATTGAATCCGGCAGCTACCTACCCTCCCAGGCCGTGTCCAGCCAAGTACTATCGGCGTATAAGGGCTTAACTTCTGTGTTCG
>JAJUJH010000029.1 GCA_029265435.1 Clostridiales bacterium | reverse complement strand
CTTGCCGATAAATTCGTGAAGCATCCGATGGATGTGGTCAGAACGGGCGATATTGTCAAAGTGCGCGTTTTGAGCGTGGACGTCAGCAAAAAGCGCATTTCGCTCACGATGAAAAACGTCGGACAGCCAAGCTAAGGGGGAAGCGTATGAAGCTTGCGGTTTTCGATTTTGACGGCACGCTGTTTCCTGAGGATACGCTGCCGTTCCTGATTAAGCAGTGGCGTGCGCAGGCAATGCCGCTGCGGCGCTTTATCGGCACATGTGCGTCGATGAGCGGCATGTACGCGCGCTATAGGCTGGGGCTGTATCCGGGAGACGCGCGCGAGCATATGCGCCGTATGGGGCTGGAACGCTTCACGCGCATATTCCGTGGCATGGACATGCGGAATGTGGACGCGTTTTTTGAGAAAAGCGCGGGAATGATTGCCAAAAGGCTCAACGCGCCGGTGGCGGCCGAGGCTGAAAAAGCGAAGCGGCAGGGGTTCCATACCGTGCTGCTTTCGGGCGGATACCAACGGCTTTTGGATCATGTGGGTGCGGCGCTTGGCTTTGATTCCGTGATCGGGACGGCGCTGCATTATACGGACGGGCGCGTGGATGTGTCCAAACCGCTGGACATCGTCAGCGGCGCCGACAAGCTCACGCATCTGCGCGGCCGCTTTTGCGATGCAGACGTCGATTGGCAGGCCAGCACCGCCTATGCCGACAGCTTATCCGATCTGCCGCTGCTTCAGCTTGTCGGCGTTCCCGTTGCGGTCAATCCGGAGCCGCCGCTTAAAGCTCAGGCGGAGGCGCGGGGCTGGCGCATACTCATTTGTTAGGCGCTTGGCGCTGATTCGGCGCGGCCTTTCGCACGGAGGCCATGGCCAACTGGGCTCATTTTTGGAATTGATTACTTTTTTTGAAAAATCACTTAATTTTTTATGTACAAAATATCCCATTGGTGCTACGCTATTGATACGGAAGATAATTGACGATATATTCAATGTACGCACCGGTATAACAATACAGCGTAAGCTTTTTGCCTTGTAAGCTTTGGTGTTGCGTGGTGAAAATTCGATTCTGCCGAGGTATCAAAAATGGGCCGGAAAATTCTCATTTCAGCGGCGGTGATGCTGGCGTTTCTGCTGGCAAGCGCGTCTTTGGCGCTTGCCGCTGACGAGCAGTATCAGATTGTGCGCGTGAAGCTCTCTATCGGCAGCCCGACGGAGTTTTCGTTTTTCGTGGACGGCGATTATACGATCGGCGCGGACGGCGCGGGGCTGGAACGACAGCTCTATACCGTCAGGCTTGAGGGCGGCGCTTTAAATCTGTATCTTGGCCCGGAAAAGCTTGCGAGCGGTGCGGCGATCAGGCTTGTCCGCCACGCGGCGGCGGCCGGACGCAACAATTTCATCTGGATGTATAACGAACGCGCGGCGAATGTGACCGACGACAATAAATTCCGTTATCTCGGAGATATGGAGTTTCTGATAGAGCGCGGGCATATCATCGCCGTCAATCATGTGTATATCGAGGACTATCTTTGCGGCGTGGTGCCATGGGAAATGAGCGACTCTTATCCGTCAGAGGCGCTTAAGGCGCAGGCGGTGGCGGCAAGAAGCTATGCGGAAACACATTTGGGCCGTTCGGGTGCGTATGATATGGTTGATACATCCGCCGACCAGGTATATAACGGATACTATCCGACAACTACCAATGCCTTTGATGCGGTCAATCAGACCGCGCGAACCGTGCTGACTTACGGCGGCGCGGTAATCGAATCATTTTTTACCGCGTCCAACGGCGGCAGCACGGATATCCCCTACCACAGATGGGGCAATGGTTCGGACTGGGCGTATTATCAGTTTTCCGAAGATCTATTTGACGCGGCGAATCCTCAGAGCCGCTATGAGACGATATTCTTTCCCGTCTCTTTTTCTCCGGACTGCCACGAAGTGCAGGTATCGGCGAGCGACGGCATGCCGGACAAGATGAAAGCCGTCGCGTGCATCAAGCAGGCCATATTCGACAGCGGAAAGCTTGCGGAAACGGGTATTGCGGCGGCTGACAGGAACGGGTTTGAGCTGATCGGCGTCTCGAACCTTGCGGCGCATGATTATGATATCAACGGATCCGAAGACCACAGCCGGATACCGTCGTACAGCGAGAACAGGTGTGTCGATTTCATTAAAGCCACCGGTGATTTTACGGTATCGGCGGGCGGCGTGACCGCCACAGTGACCGGAGTCACCATTGACCTTCGCTATCTCGACAAATCGCTTCAGAGCGTCAATAATGAGTTTAAAGCGTTTAATATCGACGCGCTGACGCTGTTTGTGATACAGGGCGATCCGGCGACGGGGTATTCGATTTCCCAAAAACGGTTTGGACACGGCATCGGCCTTTCACAGCGCGGGGCGCAGCAGCGCGCCAGCTCGTCCGACCCGAATGTGAATACGTTTGATAAAATACTCGGCTTTTATTATCCGGGCGCGTCGCTGACGGTGCAAGGGTATGGCGCTCCGACGCTGACGGCGGTTTCCGTGCCCGATCAGTCTAACGCGTCGATGACGAAGGACCTCGTCAATATCCGAAGCGGGCCCGCCACGTCTTACAGCTCGCTCAACAAGCTGCCTCAAGGCGCGCGCATAGAGGTGGTGCAGCAGAACGCCGCAGTCACAGGAAATATCGTGTGGCACAAGATTTATTACGGCGGACAGTATGCCTATGTGGCCGCAAGCGTCGGGGCCGAGGCATATGTCAGCGCGGTGGAGCCGGGCGGAAGAAAATCCGTTTCCGTCAGTTTCGAAACAAACGGCGGCAGCGCCGTGCCGGCCTTTGGCTGCAGCCATGCCGATTGTATCGAGGCGCCGCCTGCAACCTCGAGAGCCGGTTTTGCATTCGACGGCTGGTATACGGACGCGGCGCTGACCTCAAGGGCGTCTTTCCCTTATATACTGACGCGAGATACCGCATTTTACGCAAAATGGGTGCCGTCTGTCTGCACGGTAAGCTTCGACGCGCAGGGCGGCACTGCGGTGGCCGCCGTACGGAAGGGTTACGGGGAAGTGATACCGTCGGAACCCGTCACGTCGCGCAGCGGCTATAATTTTGCGGGCTGGTACACCGCTTCGGGCCAGCGTGTGTCGTTCCCATATACCGTAACGGGCGACGCCGCGCTTCATGCGGTATGGGAGCAGCAGGCCCAAAGCAACTGCCTTAGGGGTGTGGGGCTGTCGTGCGGCTCGCTGAACCGCGGTTTTCTAAAGACGGCGACGAGCTATAAAATCACGATAGGTGAAAATGACGCCAGCTTTACGCTGACGCCGTATAAGGAATATGACGGCGCGGCGATGACGATAAACGGCAGGCCGTATTCAAGCTATACGGTCAGTCTCGCAAACGGCAAGAGCGCCACAATCACGGTGAAGGTTACCTATCTCAAAAAAACCCGAACATATAAGTTCAGCGTCACGAGGGCAAAGTCTTCCAACAATGCGCTCGGCGCCCTGACCGTGACGGGAGGCTCGTTGAATCGTCCGTTCGATCCCAATGTGCTCAATTATACGCTGACGCTCGACGAAAACACGAAGAGCGCGGCGATTAAGGCGGTGGCTGCGGCGGGCAGAGCGGCACGCGTATCGCCGGCGTCCGCAAAAGTGTCGCTGAACAACGGTCAGAGCAAGGATGTGCGGATCACCGTTAAGGCGCAGTCGGGCGCAAAGAGGACATATACCATCCATGTGGTTCGCGCGGCATCCACAAACGCCGATTTGAAATCGCTTAAAGCGAGCGGACTTTTGCCGCGGTTCAGTCCGGGCATCGTCAACTATACGGTTGTGCTTCCCGCAAAGAAAAGCTCGGTCAGCATTTCGGCTGCGGCGGCGGGGTATAAGGCCGCCGTGTATATCAACGGCGCAAAGAAGTCTTCGAAAAAAATCACGCTGGCCAACGGACAGAGCGCCGTGGTGCGCGTAACTGTCGTGTCTCAGTCGGGCAGAGCGAAGGATTATACGGTGACGGTGGTGCGGCAATAACGGAGGACTTCCGGTTTGAAATAATGATAAGATGAGCATAACAAAGCGTGGGGGACATATGAAAATAGCGGTTATTGACGGACAGGGCGGCGGCATCGGAAAAGCGATTGTGGAAAAGATCAGAGACACGATCGGTGAAGAGGCTGAGGTCATCGCGCTCGGCACCAATGCGATGGCGACGGCCGCAATGCTCAAAGCCGGTGCAACGATGGGCGCGTCGGGCGAGAACGCGATCGTTTATAACGTGTGCAGAGTGGATGTGATCGTCGGTTCGCTCGGCATACTCAGCGCCAACGCGATGCTGGGGGAGATTTCTCCGGCCATCGCCGCCGCCATCGGAGGAAGCGGCGCTGTGAAGATACTCATACCGCTCAACAAATGCGGCATCAATGTGGCAGGCGTACAGCCAAAGCCGCTGCCGCTTCTCATCAGCGATGCGGTTGAGATGATCAAAATGCTGGCGGAAGAGGGGATTAAGTGAGCCGCAAAAGCGAAAAGCGTTGCCTCGGTCTTGTTTTTTCGAAAGACATTATCGGACGCATTTTGTTCCGAACATCAAAAAACGGCTTCGATGCCGTTTTTTGATGTCAAATATAAGAAGGAAAGATCATGAAGGACTGACTTATGCCGATGCGGAAGGCGCGGCGCTTTGCCCGCTTTCTTCGTTTTGAGAGGGTGCGCCGTCTCTGTCCATGCGCATAACGGCAATTTCTTTGACGGTGTCGCCGTCCATTGTGATGGAGACGATGTCGCCCACGGCAATATCAGACAGCGAACCCTCGGACGATTCTTTGAACGACCGTATCGTAATAACCGTGCTTTCGCTGACTGTGACCGTCTTCTCTTCGCCGGTCGTTTGCAAGCCGCCTTGCGGCAACTCTCCCGAAGGCATTTCTCCCGAAGGCATCTCAGGCGGTTGGCCTGAAGGCATATCGCTCGGCCGGCCCGATGGCATACCGTCTCCGCCCGACGGGATAACGTCCTGCCGTGACGATTCCCCGTCGCCATTGTTTCCGCCGTGATTTATCTGCGGCCTCTGCTGATTGCCAAGCGCAACGGTGATTTCGTTTCCGTTGACGGCGGTAACTTGCCCGAAGACGGCGTTTTCGGAAGCATCCGCCGCAGCCGCCGATTGACGGCCGGTGTCGGTGTTTGAGGAACAGCCGCCAAGAATGGCAAAAACCATGAGTATGCCGGCTGTGAGCAAAAACAATTTTCTCATCATTTTCATCATTTCCCTCCGTTTTTATCATGTGCATGATATCAGCGCCGGTTTACAGCTTTCTGTACGGAAATGAAACAAAATATGAACAAAACAAAGGGCGCCGCAATGAGCGCCCGGAGCATCAAAGCCATTATGGGAGATTCGGAAATAAAGCCCCTCCGAGATTTTCCGCTTGCCTTGCTTTATGATTAAGGCACGACCTTGACGATATTGAACATGCTGTCGAGTATCAGCCAGTTCTGCGGGAATTCCAGCCCCAGCAGCCAGTAGCTCACGCCGCGCAGATCGTATTTGCTGACGAGCAGCAGCTTCGCGCGCACGCTTCTGGCGTCCTCGAACCACACCTCGTGCCGGATGCTGTTGCTGTCGTAGTATTTGAACGTGGGGGCCTGTGTCTGTTCGTTGTATTCGATCTGCGCGCCCACCTGCGCCGCGAGCTTTACGGCGTCCTGAGGGCTCAGGCGCTTTGCCCATTTGCCGCCCGGCATAAACGGAAGCATCCAGTCGTAACCGTACAGCGGCATTCCCATCAATATCTTGCGGCTCGGAATCACCGACACCGCATACCGGAGCACGTCTTCAACAAGGTCCGCCGGCGCGACGGCATAAGGCGGCCCGCCGGACCAGCCCCATTCATATGTCATGATAATGACAAAATCGACGATTTCGCCGTGCGCTTTGTAATCGTGAGCGCCGTGCCACGCGCCCGTCTGGAAAGCGGACGTTTTAGGCGCGAGCGCCGTGGACACGACGAAGCCGAGCGGGTGAAGCGCCTTGACCACGCGCCGAAGAAAATCGTTGTAGCGCTCCGCGTTTTCGGGCGATATGCGCTCAAAATCAATGTTGACGTCGTAATAACCTTTGGCGCGCATCGTCTGAATCATGTTGTTGATGAGCGTATCCTGTGCCTGCGTATTGTTCAGAATCGCGTCCACAAGCTCCGTATCAAACGTGCCTGTGCCGAAATTCGTTACCACAAGCAGCGGCGCGATGCGAAAGTTTTTCGCTTCCGCCAGCATGGCCGCATCGTTGATGGGCTTGAGGCTTCCGTCTGCGCGCACCTGATAGCTGAATGGGCTTAAGTATGTGAGGTACTCGCCTGCCTCGCGGACGGTCTTTGTTTCCTGCTCGGGTACGGAGGGTTCGATATAGCCGTTGACCTCGATATACCCGTAGTTTTTTTCTCGGACGGGAATGCGCAGAACGGCGCCGGGAGTCAGCGCGTCGGGGTTTTTGAGGCCGTTCAGCGCGATGATGCTGCCCGTGGACGTTTGATAACGCCGCGCGATGGCAAACAGCGTATCGCCTGGCACGACGGTATACGTTATTTCACGAGTGGGGATCATAAGCGCCTGCCCGACCACAAGGAAAGGGATATCGCCAAGCCGGTTGGCGCGGTAGATCTCATCAGCGGGAACGCCGTAGCGCTGCGCGATGCTGAAAAGCGAATCGCCCTGACGGACGACATGTATATCCAAATTCGATCACTTCCTTCAATAAAAGATTCGTCGGTTTAGTATATGGCAGGGGGGTCAGTAAAGTTTATTTTACCGCCCAAAGCTTTATCACTTTGCGGCGCGGAATAATATACTATATTGTATGCGCCGGCGGTAAATCGAAATGGAGTTGGTGATGAAATGGAATTATCAGCGAGAGAGCTTTTTGCGCGTATGATACAGTGCGAGGCGGGCGGGGAAGGCATAGACGGCATGAAGGCTGTCGCGACAACGATCATGAACAGAGTGCATGTGTCTTATGGCGAGTACTTGAGGACTGGACAGGGCGATCTGCGGCGCGTACTGACTCAGCCCGGCCAGTTCACCTGCTATATGGATACGGTTAACGGTGTCTATAATCCCCAGAACGTCTGGAACATGGTTCCTGAGCAGATCCATTACGACGTGGCCGACTGGGCGCTCGCGGGCAATGTGCACAGCGGCGCGATAGAGACGCTTTGGTATATGAACCCGTTTTCCCCCCAATGCCCGCCGTATTTTCCATACAACCGCACGGGCGTCCAATTCAACAGGATCGCACAGCACTGCTTTTACCAGCCCACCCGCCTATATGCCTTGACATAACGAATCAAGAAAGGAGATATCTCAATGAATTGCAGCCAATACAACTACGGCCAGACACCGAACCAAACGCAAAGCCGCGATATGACGACACGGCCCATGCAAAGCGGCATGGACATGAATGCAAATATGCCGATGGGCGGTTCTTCCGCGGGAAGGACTGCCGATATCAAAACGCCTTCGTCGGCGGACTGGGGACGCGGCATCGGAGGACAGCTGGGCGCGCCGCAGGGCGGATGGAATCTGCCGAGCACAGGCACGCAGCCGCTTGCGATGCAGACCCCGACCACCGTCGAAAGCCCCTATTATACAGCCGGTTTTTTGAGAAATTTCATAGGAAAAACGATGCGCGTGGAATTTTTGATCGGTACAACAGGCGCGCTGGTTGACAGGACGGGCGAACTGATGGAAGTGGGCGCAAGCTACATTGTGCTAAGGCCAGCCTTTTCGGACGACCTGCTGATGTGCGATCTGTACGCAATCAAGTTTGTGACGATTTACACATAAATTCATATAAAACGCTCGTTTGTTGAGTAAGCCTTGAAAGAGGCTTATTCAGCTTGTCGAAAAACCTGGTTTTCCGCCGGTATTCCGGTTTTGCTTGTTCCTCGCAGGCTCGAAACGGCGCAAAACCGCAAGGTGTGGGCTGCGCGGGCCAAGCCCGTCTTGCCCACGAATTATATTTTTTAGCTTTATTGACAGTCTGTGAGCAAGCCTTGAAGGAGGCTTGCTCTTTTTGCAGGGCCCGGCGCGCATATCGGACGGTGAGGGCGCATAGCCTTGAATAGACATAATGGGGAAGGGGCTTTGTATGAAACGAAAAGGGCGCGTCGTTTTTTGGACGGCATGCTTCGACATCGTGCTGATTGCGCTGGCCGTTGTTTATAATTTCAATACGCAGGTATGCTTTTTCGCCGCGGCGCACAGCGAGACGTCCGAATACAGCTGGTATTTCGTGCCGCGAAGCGATGGCCTGCAGCCGCGCGATCTGCCCGAATTTGCGTTCATCAAAGGCTACGATGCCTTCTGGGTGGGCAGCCCCGACGAAAAGACGCTTTATCTGACCTTCGACGCGGGATATGAAAACGGCTATACGGCTCAGATACTTGACACGCTCAAAAAGCACCGTGCGCCCGCTGCGTTTTTCGTGGTGGGGCATTATCTGAAGACCGCGCCGGAACTGGTTCAGCGTATGGCGGATGAAGGGCATCTTGTGTGCAGCCACTCGATGAACCACAAGGACATGGCCGCGATGGGCAGTTTCGAAGATTTCAAAGCCGAGCTGACGGCGCTTGAAGACGCGTATTCCGCACTGACGGGTACGCAGATGCCCAAATACTTCCGTCCGCCGGAGGGGCGGTTCAGCGAGCGCAGTCTGCAATATGCGCAGCGGCTTGGATACAAGACAATATTCTGGAGCTTCGCTTATAAAGATTGGTATGTGAACGACCAGCCGTCGGAGGAGGACGCAATTAAAACCATTATCACACGCACTCACCCGGGCGCCGTTGTTCTGCTTCACGCGACATCCGCAACCAACGCGAAAATTCTGGACCGCGTGCTCACGGAATGGGAAGCCATGGGTTATACGCTAAAGCCGCTGGACGAATTTCCGTTTGAACAGATGAAGGAAAATCCGGGCGGGACGAAGGAATAAGGCCGCAGAGATGCAACCAAGAAACAGGAATTGAAATGACATCGATTATGCGTATCATTTTGACGGTTTGATTTTATCCTTATACTCAAGGATTGTCATGCCGGTCATTTTTTTAAACACTTTGCTGAAATACTGCTGGTTCGAATAGCCGACCTCTTCGAAAATCTCCTTGCTCTTGCGGTCTTTGCTGTGCAGCAGCATTTTGGCTTTTTCGATCCTCAGCTTGTTGATATAGTAAGACACGTTTTCCCCGGTTTCTTTTTTAAATATGCTGCACAGATATTGTTTTGACAGATTCAAGTTCTCCGCCACATCTTTGAGCGATATTTTTTTATCGAAGTTCTGTTGAATATAATGAATTGCCTGATTGGTCAGCAGCTGCGAATTGTTTTGTACGTACTGGCGCATCAGATCAATAAAACCGAAAAGCATTTGCTCCATTACGACGCATGCGCCTTTCAGCGACGCGGCATTGATAATCTCATAATAATATTGCTTTTGGTCAAGCTTGCTTGTTTCCTCGCTTAAGAGCTGTCCGTAATGGCTGAAGAGGTTGTTCATGATATCCGTAAAAAACAGCTTGACGCTGCCCGGATGCGCCGCCTTGGCTTTAAAGTATTTATACAGCTCGCTCACAAATTCCCGGGCGCCTTCCATGTTTTCCTTCATGATGGAATCGATCATGAGCATCTGACTGTACTTTTTTTTGAGCTCGAACGAGTTGAGATGTTCAAACCGGATATCTCTTGTGTTTTTAAGATAAAATGATGGGTCTTCGACATAAAACAAGACGTCCGATTTATCCAGAAGCTCGTTGTACCGGCTGTTGAGCTCTGCAGTATCCTCAAAAACATCCGTAAAAACGATTTGCAGCGCTTTGTCAAAATACTGCTGCGCCCCCTGATTCGCGGATATAAAAACGCGCTTCATTTCCGAAATGCTGAGCTTTGGCGACGACAGAAGGAAATGGTATCGGTTGTTCACGATATGGAAAAGATACGCAATTTCTTTGTCGTCAAACAGATTGATCAACAGATTGATCACCGCCTGATGGATCTGCCCCGCCGAATCCTGTTTGCTGTTTTCATACACAGATGCGCAGACAAACGAGAACTTTGAATCCGTAAGCGGCATATCGATTGCTGCGAAGCGCTGCTCGATATTGGCGTCAATGCGGAACTCGGCTTTGACAAGATCGTTAAAAAGAACCCGTATCATATCATTTTTGCTTGTGCTCGCCGTCCGGCTGATTTCTTTGTCCTTATTCATTTTGTCGAGCTTTTTTTTGACGCCGCTCATCATGCCAAGCAGGTCTTCATCTTCCAATTCCGCCTTGAGGATATAATCGTCCGCGCCCGCTTTGAGTGCGTTTCTCGCATACGAAAACTCATCGAGGCAGGTCAGCACCAATATCGGAATATAAGGGTTCTCCTTGCGAATCTCTTCCACGAGCCACAGCCCGTCTTTTTTGGGCATTCTGATATCCGTGATGACCACATCGGGTTCATGCTTTTTGTACTGCTCATAGCCTTGTTCACCGTTGGCCGCCTCCGCCACAACAGTAAACCCGGCATCCTCCCAGTTGATGGCTGTTTTGAGCCCTACCCGAAGCAGCACTTCGTCGTCAACAATCAATACTTTATACATACGTCCTCCTGTTGGGCCGGGATCTTAACGATAACCTTTGTTCCGGTTCCGAGCTTTGTTTCAATGCTGAGGCCATACTCCTTGCCGTAATAGAGCTTGATTCGCTCGTTGATGTTATTCAGCCCCACCTTGCTGAATCTTTTTTTGTCCTCTTTGCTGCTTAGTATTTCTTCCACGATATTCGGCTGTATCCCGGGACCGTCGTCCGAAATCTCAATGAAAAGCTGTTCATCTTTCCGGTAGGACGATATCCGGATATTGATATCCGTATGGTCTTCGTTGATGCCGTAAATGATGGAGTTTTCCACAATCGGCTGCAGAATGAGCTTTGGCATCATCACATCAAGACACGACGGTTCAATATCGTATTGCATATTGATGCTTTCATTATATTTGAGCTTTTGTATCACGATATAGTTCTCGACATAATCAAGCTCTTCCTTAAGTGTGATCATGTCTGTTCCAAGATTGGTGCTGACGCGCAGCAGCCTGATCAACGCGACGATTGCGCGGCTAACGCTGTTGTTGCCCTGGATTTTCGCCATCCATTTGATTGTGGTCAGCGTGTTATAGAGAAAGTGCGGATTGATCTGCGCATGCAGCGCCTCTAGCTCCACTTCTTTCTTTTCCCGTTCTTCCTTAACCAGCCTGTCAATCAGACGGCTCATTTCCGCAATCATGTTGTTAAGGCTCTCGCCGAGCTGGCCCACTTCATCATTTGCCGATATCTCCGTGCGCGCGGAGAGATCTCCCTGCTCCACCTTTTTGATGACGCTTATCATCTTCATCATCGGATCCGTATATCTCACGGAAAAGTATATCAGGAAAATGATGATGGCCACGCCATAGATAATACCGCCTATCAGAAATTCGCTCTGTATCCTGTTGATCTCCTGATACAGATAGCTTTCGGGTATCGTTTTGATGATCTTCCAGCCGGTGCTTGAAATCGTTGAATAGATGGCGACCTTGTCAACATCCTCGGTAAATTTGAAATATCCTTTCGACGTCCGTGTATTGAGAATGTTTTGCGCGTATGGCTGAAACTTGATCGTACTGCCGATTTTCTTTTTGTCTGTATGGCTGATGATGTTTCCTGCATCATCGCAGATATAAATGTCTTCGGAAGGGTTGTCGAGCAGGCTATTATAAGACTGTTCGAGCAGAACCTCTTCGAGACTGATAACCAGATACCCCAAATCCTCGAGCGTATTGTAATCGATGATCTTTCGGCCAAGCGCAAAATAGTTTTTGTGAAACCGGCCCGACAATATCTCGATCACATGGTTCTCGGTATCCAGCCAAACGGGCTGTCCCGACGATTCCGCCAGCTCTTTTTCGACAGCGGAATGAGTTTCGACCATGTTGGCGCCGATCGAGTAGCTGCCGCTCGGCAGCGAGACGTTGATCACCTCGATGTCGTCGCGCGAAAGAATAAAGTTTCTCAACAACATATTGAACTGGTCTCTGCTGTAGCCGCCCGGATTTTTTGCCATTTCAAGCAGCTGCGTGTTGGAAATGATCACCGTAGAAAAATCCTCGACATCGCGCAGAATATAATCGATCTGCTCGCCCGTTTCGTAAACGGACTGAATTGCCGAGTCGGTGTATTTTTTTGATATGATCTCCTTGACGGTTTTGGTATACGTCATGGAAATCGCGATGATGGGAATCGTTATCAGAATCACCGCGATTATTCCGAGCTTTAATCTTAATGACGTATATATCTTCCGTTTCTTCATGGCTGCTCACCGTTTATCCCGCCTGCCAATATACCGGTCATCTGCTGATAGATATTCTGGCTGACCGTATGGCTGTCCGCATCTTGATTTTTCACATAGTCGTGCAGCTCTTTATCTAAGATCCGTTCCACAAAATAAAAATTCGATATCTTCGGACGCAAATAGAGATTTTCCGGCTGCCACGCCTCAAGCACGGTTTTGATGAGTTCGATATTGAGCATCTGATTTGTTTCATTTGTGCTTTCAAGCTCATTTTTGATATCGGGCTCCTGATAAACGGACAGCCTTGAAGGCAGGTTGCCTCCTTCGGGATTGATGAGGATCTCGCGCTGCATTTCCTGCGACGTTGCCCATACTATATAGAGCCACGCGGCTTTTTTTTCCTCGTCGGTTGCATACTTGTTGATGCCAATGCCGGAACCGCCGAATATATTGGCGCTTTTTGTATCGCCGTACGGCAGTATCGCGCATCCGACATTGCCCGAAACCTTCGAATCTTCGGAGTCGTTGAGATACGGGTAATTTTCATCCCAGTTCGGCATCATTGCAATCTCGCCGCTGCGAAACGCATTCGCCAGATCGGTCCAATTCCAGTTTACGCTTTCGGGCGCTGCGGCATCCACCACCTGCCGATATATATCAAGCGCCTTTGAAAAGCTGCTGCTCATCACATCGATGTGCCTGAAAGATTTTAAACCCAGCGTACCGATGTTTTCGTCGCGAAAGTAATCGCCGCCGTAGGCCGAGAGGATGTTGGAAAACTCGCAGAAAATCGAGTTGTGCTCCTGCGCCATCGCGCCGCAGCCATATTTCACCTCGTCGTCAGGAACATTTTCATTGATCCATCTGGCAATCTGGATGTATCTCTCCCATGTGAAATCTTTCGTTCCGGGCGTCCAGTCGTACCCCATATCGCTGTAATACTGATCCTTGTATTTTTGAAAAATATCCTTTCGGTAAAAAAGGATCATCGTCGTGCTGTCAAACGGTATGGTGTAGATATTGTTTTCATCTTCAAAACAACTGATCGTTTCGGTTTGAAAATCGGAAAAATCGTTCATAAAGCCTTTGATATGCGGCATTGACGGATCCTCGTTGTAACCGTTGAGTATCTCGAAAGATTGATAAAAACGGTTCAGCGTCTGATACGGATCCACATAAACGATTTGATATTTGCCGGCTTTTGATATGAAATCCAGATTGATTTTCTGAACCAGCGTATCAAAGTCGACCGCAAATATCTTGATATTGATGCCTGTCAGATCAGAAAACTCCTGGCTTTTATTGAGCAGTATGGTTGCGTGACGGTTGTTTTCCACGATAAAACGCAACGTCATTCCCTCAAACTGCCGGATATTATAGTTCTCGGGCAAATCGAGATTCTCAAAGCTTGTCCCTTTTAAATCCGGCTGGACAGGCTCGGGAAGCGGCTGTCCATTCTCTTTGTTTGCAATATAGACAAAAGTCAGCACCGCCAACAGCGCAACCAGCAGCAGGGTAAAAATCCGTTTGTACATAGTCCCACCTTTCTGACAGACTCATGACAGTCTCTTGTACGGCCCGCGCTTTATATAACATTATTGTCTAATCATGCATTAAACAGAACAAGCGGCGTTTTTATTTTATAGTTATCACCTCTTTCTTTCAATCACTATTTGGTTCGCATATGAAAAAACGGCCTTTTGTCCCATGAAAACAAAGCTCGGCTGCCGGGTTTGTTTTCTGACACATTAAAATAGTATAAATCTGCCGCAAAATAGTGCACAGGCAAAGGGTGAGCTCATCACGATTTTGGATTTGAATTAAAAAAGTATAAAAACCACGCAATGTAAGCCATTATGCAGATTTGAGCAATATCATACAATCTGGTTGAAAAGCAGCGATAAGCATTGATTCGGATTATATCGCCGATTCCAATGCGGACGATATCGCTGGATTAGGAAAAGAGGAGATATTGGATGCCTCAGGATATAAAGCTCAGAGTGATAAATATAGAGAAATCGTTTCCCGGTGTGAAGGCTTTGGACAAAGTCAATTTTTCCGTTAAAAAGGGAACGGTGCACGTGCTGTGCGGAGAAAACGGTGCGGGAAAATCGACTCTGATGAAAATCATCAACGGCATCTATAAGCCGGATGCGGGAAAAATTCTGATCGATGAAAAAGAGGTTGAGATCAGGAACCCGATCCAGGCAAGACAGCTTGGCATTTCGATGATATTCCAGGAGCTGAACTATATTCCCGAGCAAACGATTGCGGAGAGCCTATGCGTCGGCAGGTGGCCGACTACCAAGTTCGGCAAGGTCAATTGGCGCGAAATTAAAAAAAGGACGGTGGAGCTGTTAAAGGCCGAAGGGCTCAATTACGATCCGGATACCCGGCTCAAGGAGCTCACTGTGTCCGATGTCCAGATACTCGAGATTATGAAGGCAATCTCCTACAAATCGGACATCATCATCATGGACGAACCGACATCCGCGATTACGCTCAAAGAGGTGGACGCGCTTTTTAAGAAGATCAACGAGCTGAAAAGCCGCGGTGTCTCGATTATCTACATCTCCCATAAGATGGAGGAAATATTCCGAATCGCGGACGAAATCACCGTGTTCCGCGACGGCACCGTTGTGGATTCGCGGCCTGTGAAGGATTATGACATGAAGACGATCATCGCGCAGATGGTCGGCCGCAAGCTCGACGACAATTTCCCAAAAGAGAAGGTGGAAATCGGCGATAAGGTGCTCGAGGTTGCCGGACTTACCGGCGACGGTTTCAAGGATGTCAGCTTCCATGTGAGAGAAGGGGAGATAGTGGGGTTCGCCGGTCTTATGGGAGCCGGAAGGACCGAAGTGATGCGCAGTCTGTTCGGACTCGACAAATTTGAATCCGGCGAGGTTATGATCCGAGGAGAAAAGGTCGAGATAAAAAACGTCAAAAGCAGCATTCGAAAAAAAATGGTCATGCTGTCGGAAGACCGCCGGCGCTATGGCATTGTGCCGATTCGCAGCGTGCGTGAGAACGTATCCTTAAGCAACTTGAAGCGTTTCATTTTTAACGGACGGTTGCATGTGAAGCTGGAAAACAAGACGGTGGGCGATTATTGCGCACGCATGAATGTGAAAACGCCAACGCTGGATACAACGGTGGACGCACTGAGCGGCGGCAACCAGCAAAAAGTGGTGCTGGCCAAATGGATGCTGACCGATCCCGATGTGCTGATACTCGATGAGGCAACGCGCGGTATCGATGTCGGCGCCAAATACGAAATATACAAGCTCATGACAGACCTTGTCAAGCAGAAGAAAGCGCTTGTAATGGTATCGTCCGAACTGCCTGAGCTCATCGGCATGTGTGACCGCATCTATGTGATGTCGCGCGGGCATATCACGGGTGAATTGTCACGCGAAGGGTTTACGCAGGAAAATATCATGACGCTGGCGACAGCTCAAAAATGAGGTGTGGAGAGAAAAATGAAAACAAGAATGATATGGGACAAAATCAAATCAAAATACAGCATTTATATCGTGCTGGTTGTCATGTTCTTTATCTGCTGGCTGGCAAACGCCAACTTTGTATCCATTGAAAACCTGTCGAACATATCACGGCAGATATCGGTGGGCACGATACTTGCGTTCGGTGAAACAATACTGATTATCGCCGGTATGCTCGATTTGTCATCGGCGTCGGTGCTCGCATTTTCGGGCGTGCTGTCGGTGTCGTCTTACCTTGCATCCGGATCACTGCTTCTCGCGTTTTTCGTCGGCGTGGCCGTGTCGGTGGTATGCAATATCATTACGGCGATCATTGTCACGAGATACAATGTGCCGACGTTTATTGCGACATTGTCGATGATGGCGATGGCGAGAGGCGCGGCGCTGCTCTATACCAACGGTCAAAACATTTACCAGATCGGCGATTATGTGGAGTTCGGACAAGGGTACGTTCTGGGGATACCGACGCCGGTCATATTCCTCGCCGCGACGCTGGCGGTGACATGGTACCTATTAAAACACACGGTATTCGGGCGTTCAATCTACGCAATCGGCGGCAATGAAGAGGCGGCAATCGCTTCAGGCATCAATGTGAAGGGAAACAAAATGCTCGCGTATATCATTAACGGCATATTCGTGGGCGTGGCGGGCGTGCTGTTCATGTCGCGAAACAACGTGGGGCTGCCAAACGGCGCCGTGGGGTATGAGTTTACGGCGCTCACTGCGGCGGTCATCGGCGGAACGAGCATGTCGGGCGGTATCGGTACGGCGGCAGGTACGGTGGCCGGCGCGTTCATTGTCGGTTTCCTTGACAACATCATGGTGCTTTCCGGTGTGAATTCATATCTGCAGGAGATCGTCCGCGGCGGCATTATCACGCTGGCAGTGGGTTACGATATCTATGCCAAGACAAGAAGAACCAAAAGAAAACTGGGAAAAATAAATGCTTGATATAAAAGCTTTTAAAGTTTGGGCGGCTCAGCCGCTCATAAAAAAAAGAGGAGGAAAAGTATGAAGAAAATTCTTGCATTAATTCTGGCATTTGCATGCTTGACAGTGGCATTTGCGGGATGCGCTCCCTCGCAGAGTTCAGCTCCGCAATCAAGCGAGGCGCCCAGCGCGTCGGCAAGTGAATCCGCGTCTCAGCCTGCGGCAAGCGAAGGGAAAACATTCAGGGTTGCGTATATTGCACGTGCTCAGGCGGACTCGTTTGCGGCATGGCTGGCTAACTCGATCGTAGAGGAAGCAGAGAAATATGATGACATTACAGTTGATGTGTTTGACGGACAGGCTTCCGACGATAAAGAAAACTCTTTGATCGAAAACGCGATTACGAACAAGTATGACGCGATTGTGATCCAGCCGAACAACGGCGAAGCGCAGCGTCCGTATGCTGAAAAAGCGGTGGCTGCCGGCATCGTGACGATTACCACCAATGCGAGAATCTCGGGTATCGAAGGCGCGTCTTCCGTTGACGCCGATCCGTATGCGCAGGCTGCGGTGAATGCCCAGCTGGCTGTTGAGCAGGTGCCCCAGAACGCCAATGTGGTTGTGCTGAACGGACCTCCGGGAAACTTCCATGCCGATCAGAGAAGAAAGAGCTGGCAGGCTGAGTTCTTTGACAAGCGTCCCGATGTGAAAATCGTCGGTGAAGAAATTGCAAATTGGAACAAAGACGAAGCGATGAACGCGATGGAAGTTTGGGTTCAGGCAAACGATAAAATCGATGCGATCATCTCGATGAACGACAACATGGCTGCCGGCGCTCTTGAAGCGGTAAAGGACAATCCGAAATTCGCCAACATCCTTGCATACGGCGTTGACGGAACGGCCGAGGCCTGCCTGCTTATCAAAGAAGGCAAGATGACATCCACGAGCCTGCAGAGCGCTTACGACCTGGCCGCAAAGATACTGGATACGCTCGAGAAGCTGCTGACGGGTGAAGAGACTCAGATCGATACGGATATCGACTGCCCGTTGATTACAAAGGACAATGTCGACCAGTACATTGAAATGCACAAAAAGGCCGGCGCGATTAAATAAAACGAAGCAATCAGAACATTGGTACGGATGTACGCCGCAGTTATGCGGCGTACATTTATGCCGGCGGAAAAACGGGGAGAAACAGAGATGACGAATAAAGCGGTTTTTATGCAAGGCACAAACAACATGGTGACAAAAGAGGTGCCCGTGCCGGTACCCGGCCCTAAGGATGTGCTTGTTAAAGTGGATATCGTGGGCATATGCGGATCGGATGTGCATTATTATCAGCATGGACGTATCGGCGATTTTATTGTGGAAGGCGATTTCATACTCGGGCATGAATGCGCGGGCGAGGTCGTTGAAGTTGGCTGCGACGTGAAAACACTGGCTGTGGGAGACCGCGTTGCGCTTGAGCCGGGCAAAACATGCGGCAAGTGCATATACTGCAAGCAGGGCAAATATAACCTTTGCCCCGATGTGGAATTTTTCGCGACGCCGCCTTATCACGGCGTATTCCAAAACTATGTGACGCATCCGGAAGATATGTGTTTCAAGCTGCCTGACAACGTATCGAATAAGGAAGGCGCTTTGGTGGAACCGCTTGCGGTAGGGCTGCACGCTTCCGGCATGGGTGAAGTCAAGCTCGGTGATACCGTTGTGATATTCGGTTCGGGCACGATCGGACTCGTGACACTGCTGTCATGCAAAGCGAGGGGCGCGTCTAAGGTTTATGTGGTTGACATTCTGGAGAACAGGCTGAACAAAGCGAAAGAACTGGGCGCGACGGAAACGATAAACGCAAAGGAAACGGACGTGTTGGCAAGGATCAATGAGCTGACCGCAGGTCAAGGCGCGGATGTTGTGATTGAAACGGCGGGCAGCGAAATAACCGTAAGGCAGACCGTCGATGCGGTTTCCAGAGGCGGCGTTATCGTGCTTGTCGGCATGACGCCCAAGGATGAGATCAGCTTCAACTTCATGAAACTGATGGGTAAAGAAGCGCAGCTCAAAACAATATTCCGGTACCGCAACCTCTATCCCGTGGCGATCAATGCGATTTCGAGCGGCGCGATCGATGTAAAGGGTCTGGTCAGCCACGAGTTCGATTTCGATCATGTGAAAGAGGCGTTTGACTTTGTGGTCGGCAATGCCGGCGACGTTGTGAAAGCGGTTAT
>JAJUJH010000046.1 GCA_029265435.1 Clostridiales bacterium | reverse complement strand
GGAAATGTCCAGGTTCTCCACGGAAACGGGGACTGTTAGCTTAAGGTTCCCGGAACCGGACTGGGCAGTCAGGACAAGATCGTATCCGCCCGCCGGGGTCGCCGGGGCAGGCTGCAGCGTCACGGTGTTGGAAACGATGCTCGCCGCCAGCTCGCTGGCGGTGGCAGGGTCGATTGCAAAGGTGATGCTCCCGTCAACACCGGCAAGGGCCACCTGCCCGGTCTGTCCCGCCGTCACCGTGACCGGCGACGGGAGAGCGCTGAGGAAGGATGGCCCGGTGCTGGCAAACACGCCCCCGCTGACCGACAGGCCGCCGGACACGGTGATGTCGACCTGGCCGTGACCCAGATTTACGCCGCGGGCGGTCCCTGAACTCGCGCCCCCCTCCAGGGTCACCGAACCTTCCGCGACTACAACGCCGTCCGTGCCGGTGATTTGTGCCGTCCCGCTCACCGTGGCCGCGCCCGAGTTGGCAATTGACAGGCCGGCCCCTGCGGAGCTTATGGTCCCGCCGCTGATGGTTACGGTGGTAGCGGCGTCCTGAACCAACATCCCGTAACTGCTGGAACCCGTCGTGGTGATGGTCCCGCCGCTGATGACAGCGTCACTGCCGCTGTCCACCGAAACTGCGGCGCCCCCGGATGCACTGTTGCTGACAGTACCTCCGGCCAGGGTAAAGCGCCCGCCGCTTTGCACCGAGACGGTCGACGTTGCAGCGCCGGTGATCGCGAGGTCGCCGCCGACAGTCACATCCGCGCCGGCGCCAATAACTATTTTGTAGCTGCCGCACGTAATTGTGCGGCCCGAAGATGTGATGGCAAACGCATTTGTGTTGGTAATCGACAAATCGCTGTCCAGCGTTATGTCGCCGATGATGTTGATGGTATCGCCGCCGTACACGCTGGCAACAGCAGTCTTCAGATCTTCCAAAGTACTCACATCATACGTTGCTGCCTGCACTTTGCTCTGAAGCATAATGAATACCGCCATTACTGCTGCCAGCAGCAGCAGTTTTTTAATTGTTTTTCTCATAAATCAGCCTCTTTTCTTGTGTATTTTAACAGCATACTTTACGGCATCTGCGCCCTGATGGCGCCTTTAGGCAAAAGTATGCCGCCGATGGTTCCGGTTTCCACAAGCAGCCGTCCTTCGCCAAGGGCGCGATGTCGTTCGCGTCGCTGAAGTTTGAAAGCGTCCTGCCAATTGCCCCGGGGCAGCTTTTTATCACTTTCAGTGCGTTGAACAGCAGGCGAACATCTCCTGTCAGGCGATTTCCTTATCAGCATGACGAGAAAAGCGTCTCTTGGTCGGCTTCGCATCCGGGCTGAAAGTGCCGCCTCCCGTGCCGATAGTGATCTCCCCGGCGGCGATGAAGGAAGCACTCTTGAGTACCACACGCCTTTGGCCACATCCTTAAAACTCACCTGCTTGCAGCTTTTCCATCCGCATTTCCCTCAAGCGGTTTATTTTTCCATGATACATAACCATCCCAGTATGTCGAATTTATTATACAGACCCGGCTACCACCAAAACCGCCGCCAAAATCGAATTTTACTCAGAAAATTACAAAAAAAAGCACGGGGGTTATTTCCCTGTGCCAGCTTGTCGAAAAACCTTCGGTTTTCCGACAGTTTTCCGGTTTTGCATGTTCCTCGCAAGCTCGAAACGGCGCAAAACCGCAAGGTGTGGGCTGCGCGGGCAAAGCCCGTCTTGCCCACAAATGATATTTATAGCTTTATTGACAGTCTGGCACGGAAATTATTCCCTGTGCTTCAGGTTGTCGATAATATCCGTTTCGTCTCAAATATGCCTTTTGCCGCTGAGTGTTGTGCATTGTCGCAGCAGCTCCAGGGTTTTGGCCCGGTCGCCGGATTTCCCGTAGTTTTCCATCAGCGTTTCCGCCGCATTGAGAAAAGCCTCCTCAAAGCGCAGTCTCGCGCTTTCCGCCCAGAGCGCCTCCATGTCGTCAAGATATCTGCCCGTATACAGATCGACTACTCTTTGCGCGTTTTGAAGGGAAGCTTGCTTTTTAAAGTCCGCAACGGCTTGCCGGAACGAATCCAGATCGCAGGCAATCTCGTCCATGCGCAGACGATAGACGCCGTTTTCACGGACGATCGGGTTGCCCGCCCCCATGCTTTCAAATGCTCGCCGGATTTCACCCCTTCGCGTGTGGAACAGGCTGGATACATCATTGGCCTCGCTTTCTTCCCAGATTTCAGCGGAAATCCGCTCTATGGAAACCCCCTCGCGGTGCTCCAGCAAATAGGCAAGCAGTTCTCGGGCCTTATACGTGCGTATCTTGACGGGCTTTTGCCTGTCGTGATTCGGCGCGACGTAAAAGCCGCCTAATGTGTTGATATAGACACGCGCTTCGGCATAACCGCCGAAGGCGAGCATTTCTCGCGTGAACTCCGGCGTGATTCCGCGTCGTTCCGCCAGCTTCAGCACATCCCCGATCAGCGGCTTGAATTTAAACCAGCGGCGCTGGCCGCAATGGCGCGAAAGCTCCATAAATTTCCGAACATATTTTTCCGCGGTTCCTTCGTCACCCTCCCGCAGGTACAGCGCCGCAGCTTCCCCATAGGCGATTGTCGGGTAAAGAAAGCTTCCTGTTTCTTCGCCGATACGGATGCACCGGCCATAGTATTCCTTGCATTGCTCGGCGTCCCGTTCGAGCATTTGAAGCACGGAGGCGATATGACCGGAAGCCATCGCCTGGAAAAAGGGCGCTGCTCTTTCCATGAGAGGCAGCATTTCGCGGATATACGCTTTCGCGCTTTCCGGCTCGTTGGGCATGCAGGCGCGCATGCGCAGCGCTTTGGCATACAACGCGAATTCCTGCCGGTTCAGAGAGGTGCGTTCCTCCGCCAGGCTCAGATACCGATTTAAGAGGGAGTAATCGGGAGTTTTACCTGCGTAAATCTTTTGCAGTTCCTTTGTGTAAAGGATGTCGGCATAGATCAGGTAATGGACGCCAAGCTCCTCGAAGAAGCCGAGCTGCCGTATGTTTTCGATTTCCGCCTCCATCAGGGAGATTGCTTTTTCATCCTCTCCTGCCATCTGGTACGCTTTAGCCGCATATGCGCCCGTACAATGCCGAAGCAGCCATTCCCTTTCCTCCGCGGGCAGGGACAAGGATTTATCATGAAAAAGCAGTGCGTTTTTATAATCGCCCTTGAAAAAATAGATGACGGTCAGATACCGTTCGAACCAAGCCCTTACTTTCAGGCTCCCGCAGGCAAGGCATTTTTCCATCATCGTCTGCGTAAGATCCAGCGCTTCGGACAGCCGGGAGGACATCGTCAGGTTGTATATCTTTTCGATCATGACCATGTACCATACCTCCGGCGGGGCATCCACAAGCAATGGCTGAAGGCTGTCGATACAACGGGTGCTTTCCTCAAAGGACGCCCTATGGCGAAGCACCCTCGCCTTGTGTGTCAAAGCATACAGTTGGATCATCCTATCCTCACCGCTCAAATCCGGCACCGCGTTCAGGCACGCGTCCGCCTCCGCGAATAACCCTTGGCTGGAAAGGTACATGCCACGTGCGAGCAATACACGGGGGGACAACACAATCCGGTGCGTTTCCATACAGTCGAAATACTTTTTCAGGTTTTGGTAGCATCCCCGGCCAAAGAGCCTTCCCAACGCCGCATTGATGCACTCGTGGATAAACGCTGCGTCGCCTATAAGCAGAGCATAATCGCCCGCCTGCTCATAATCGCCCCGTTCAAAGCATTGAGCCATGGCCCTGCGGAGCGTTTCCATGCCTAAGCCGCCGTCGTTACGTTGCAAGAACTTTTTAAACAGCGCATGGTAGCGGTAGGAGGATACATCGACGCGCTGTGTGAAGATGTTCCTCCGCACGAGTTCCTCAAGAATCCCCTGTGCGTTCTGAATTCCCAGTAAAATGTCGCAGGTTTGGCAATCCAATTCGGGCAGACGGGATGTGGCCTTTAGAAAATGCTGAATCTCCTCGGGAAGGTTGCTGAATATCTCCCCCAGCAAGTACCGAAAAAGTTCATTGTCAGCACGCATTCCGGCAGTGGGAACCGGCTGGCCGTCCTTTGCCACCATGCGGTATGATTGAACGGCCAGCGCCCAGCCCTCGGTAGCCTGATAAGCGGTTTCGTCGAAAAACCCCCAGAATTCGGCTGTCTCCTCCTCGCTAAAGCACAAGTCGGCATCCGTGATCTCGGCGATCTTTCCCTCCAGCTTGAGGCGTAAAAGCGCATCCCAAAGCATATGGCGGCTTGCCATAATGATCACAAGATTTGGTGGGCAGCGCCTAACAAGGCCGTCAAAGAATGCTATGATTACCTTGTCGGAAATAACATGGACATCATCCAGAATAAGCGTGAGCCGGCTTTCGCCCAAAGCTCGGAGAAATGCTTCCAATACAATAGGCACATAAGCCGCATTTCCCAAAAAAGGGGTGTAATCCGTCGCGTGGAAGTCGAAATGCGGTTCGTTCTTCTTAATCGCGTTTTCCAACCGGCGCAGGAAGGACAACGCGTCGTCGTCCGTTGCGACGACGGTCAGCCAGACGGCGTCACCACGTCCTTTCGCGTATTGTGAAAGCAGCGTAGATTTACCATAACCTGCCGGGGCATATATGTATGTAAGCAGGCTTCCGGAAGGGGCTATTCTTTCCAGCAGGCGCGGACGCGCAATGGCGTAATCAAGCGGAAGAGGGATTGAAAACCGTTGTCTGTCTGTTCTGTCAGGCACATTCTTTTGTTCCGATATCGGTTTGCTTTTGATATATCGTCCCGACTTGATTCTGGCGTCTTCCGGTTTCTTTGCCGTATCAGGGATCAGCCAGATACCGCCGTAGCGCTCCGCTCCTTCGATCCTGCCGTTGCCGCAGAGGATGTGCACCCGCCGCCGCGATATACCCCATCTTTCGGCGGCTTCCTTGGGCGTGATGTATTTCATGTATCAAAACCCCTGTTTCGATTATATATGTCATTATATTCGATACATGGAATAATATCAAATAGTCCGAATGGAAGCGTGGCCTTGTTGCCGATTCATGCGTTAAGACCTTGTATCCGCCGTTCAGAATAAATGAGCTTTTCCCAACTCCTTCAAGCATATCTTCGATTACGCCCAAGTCCTTGATATTCATCACAAGGCCAATTTCTTTCATACATGCCTCCATTTTGTCGAGACCCTCTTTGGCAATTTGTTCGTCAGTCTTACCATCAGAATTGACATCCCAGACGTTGATTGCACAGCGTTTAAACTTTTGAAGTCCCGTAAGGCATGATGAACCGGTAATATGACAAAGAGATGGCGGACAGTGTCATTCCGTTCGCAACGGTATGACCGCCGATGGACTGCCCGATCATATGTACCATGACATACGCAATCATCTGGGACTCGGCGGCACCCGAAACGCTGTCTTTACCCGAATAGGCCGCTTTCCATAAGAATATACCAGCAACCGTTATCTAATGCCGAACGACGTCAGCACTTCAAACCGGTAGACCAGCGATGAAAGCAGCTTCATCTTGGCCCCATAAAGATAAACCCGCAAATGACAAGAATATCCTTTCGGCATAATAATAGTTCATCTATAGGGTATCAACCTATACAGATATCCGCTTCACCGTTTATGCGGATATATAGGCTGTTTTCCCTCACTGCAAAAAATCCCTCTGCGAGCGCTTCCACGGCGCATTGTGCCAGCGCTTCTCCATTTCGTCTGACTTCGCGCAAACCCGTATGCCGAATTATCAGCGTGATTGGCTGCGCGAAACGGCCGACCACGGTAATTTGTATGCTTCCTTCAATGTGTTGCGCTGTCATTTTAAAGTCGTTGCCTATATCGTCTTTGAAATGACTAGCCGAGTGGTTCCTCACGTACAGCATAAAGCACAGGTTTTCATATGCATCCACATTGTTGCCCACATGGCTGCATAACATAAGGCTTCCGGCCAGATTCAGCGGTATGATGCTGTCCTCACGTATCAAAACAGGTATCGTTTCAATACCGGCCGGTATACTGACAAGTCCTTCTTGCGAATATTCCTCATCTTGAAAAAAGTCCAGCCATTTTCCTTCGGGCAGATACACGTCCCTCACAGAGCACCCTTCCTCCGTAACAGGCGCCACAAGCAGCTTCTCACCGAAAAAATACTGCCACGTCATCAAGCTGCATGCCTTGTTATGCGGGTATTCCACCGCCATGGCGCGCATAAGCGGGAGGCCTGAGTTACAGCTGATCTTTGCCTGTTCATAGATATACGGCAGCATATTCATGCGCAGATCGGCAAACTTCCTGTAGATGTCCAGCGCATAGGGTTTGCCGGTGCGTTCCGCAATATTCCACGGCGTTCTGTCACGGTTATGCTCGCCTTTGGTTTCCGCGTGGTACTGCATGACGGGGCAAAACGCCGCAAACTGTGTGCCGCGCACATACAGCTCGGCCGACGGAATATCGCCATGAAAGCCGCCGATATCCCATCCCCAGAATGGAATACCCGACATGCCGCAGCTCAGCCCCGCGCGTATCGACGATCTGTATGCCTCGAAGGTGGAGTTTTCATCGCCTGCCCAGTGAAGCGGAATCTTCTGAGCACCCGTATAGCCAGCGCGGCTGAACGTGACCGTCCCGCCCTTAACGTGTTTATTTGCGAACTCATAATAACTTGATATATACGTATTGGGATAAAGGTTGCGCATTTCTTCGCCTGTCCTGCCATCGAAGAATCTCACATCCTCTCCGTATATGCATTCACCACCGTCAGACTTAAATCCGTCGATGCCGACCTCTTCCAATAAATAGCGCCGCTTTTCGAGCCACCATTTTCTGGCGTCAGGATTCGTGAAATCGGGTATCAGGCTGCGTTTGAACCATTCATATACGGGCACACGGTATGCAGAGCCATCCTTGCGTTTGACACAGTACCCTTTCTCCAGCATTACGCGTTCATCTTCATCCCTCTGGGCATGAACAATACCGTCCATATCCTTTTGTACGGGTGCCTGCCAGAGCAAAACCTTTAATCCCTGTTCATGGAGCTTGCCGACCATGCTGCGAGGATCCTGCCAGCGGCCCCACTCAGGGAACGTAAAATCCTTGTATTCAAAACGGTCTGCACCGTCCTTTGTCTCGTACCTTGCATCGTTGAAAATATAGAAAGTCGCCTCGTCACTCCATTGCTCAAGCACCATCACGGTGGCGGGTATTTTGTACTGTCTTGTCAGCGCCACCTGCCGCAGCGTTTCCTGCTCGCTGTCCCAGTTATGGCTGGACATCCATGGGCCAAACGCCCATTTCGGCGGCAGCACCGGTTTTCCGGTTACATCTGTATAGCAGGAAATTGTTTCTTTAACGGTGCCTGTGAACACGAAAATATCAAGTTTTTGATTGCCAGTCAAAAGATCCGCTTCCACTTCAAGCAAGTCTCCAACACGTGTGCCGAAACGAAATACCGAATACATGGACGTATCAACATATATGGCATATCCGTTGGAACTGATTGCAAAAGGCACAGGCATATAGGTTCGAAGCTTTTGCCCGGTATACTGGTTATATACGTAGTTGTCAATTTCCATACCACGGTATTCGATCGCTGCATACCGCTCTCCCATGCCAAAGAACCGCTCCCCATCCTCCATGCGGAAGTTGTAGCGTATCTTAAACACATTTTCGCTGCCGTCAGTGAGCAGTTCCATCCAGCTCTTGCCGTGCTGATTGTACCAATGAACATGGTCATTAATGTGAATTCCATTATTATCAATAGACTCATCAATAGACTCATTAAGCTCGTGAATATCACCCAATGCGTCCATCACCTCAGCTGCATCGTCCATTTGGAAAGACAGCTTTTGTGTCTTGTTGTCCATTTCAGTTAAGCAAAGGACCGGAGTCTTGCCTCCTTTGCAAAGCCGTGCAAAATACAGCATCAGTCTGTCCTGCAGAGGCTTAATATGAATGGCGTTGCTTACTGATACCCACTTACGGACAGTAAAAGTATAATTATCTGAGAATACAGGGGCTTCATCCGTTTCCACCAAGAACATGTAGCTCACAGTCTGCCCGTATGCATAGCAACCTATGTCTGCTTCAAAAAAGCGCTCTCCCTGATTGCTTGTTTGCAGCAGCATCTTCACTTTGTGCGTCTCAAAGCCAATCGTCACCTGTACATAAGCATTTTTAACAAGGCTTAAAGGCTCAGCAATCATTCTCACTTGGACAGCTTCATTCTCCAACGGATAGACGGGAAGGCGCTGCATGTTCTCTCTTAAATATTTATTGCCCGTCCCTTCCGGAATATGGCTGATGCATACCCCCGTCGCATGCGCACCGAGAGATTTTTCGAAAACACAATGGTCGGCCAGCGCATAAAGCACATAGGCTAACAGACACTCCTCCGGCTTTTCTTCTCCGTTCCGGAAGAATATTTGTTCCTTTGCAGTCGATGTATCAGCTTCGTTAAGCTTGCCCTCTTTAGTCCACATTTTATCTACTTCCAGAAGCAGCGATTTAGCCTGAGCCACATCGCCGCGCTGCGCATAATACCATGCCAGCAGACAGGTCAAATCAGGCCTTGTGCATCCGCCAAAGGCCATATCGCGAGGCGAAAAACGCACTCCGCCGTCCAGCAAAGCCGTTTCTAGTTCGGCAATGGAGGCAGCAAGTATCTGATTGCCCGCATCCATCAGGCCGAACGGCACAGCAATGACACTGATATCACCCATGACTTCTCTGTTTGCTATACCGCTGACAACCTTGCCTTCCACGAGAAACTTTTCAAACAGCACGTCGGAAAGCTCTTTTATAAGTTTCTGTGCGCTTTCTATGCGCACTGCGTTATAAATAGACTGCGCGGCTCCAAAGGTCATCGCAATATTGCTGATATAGACATCATCGCCCAGCAGTCCCAGCCAGTTTGGTCTCGGCTTTTTCCACTGCAAAGCGATATCTTCGACCATTTGCTCAATGCGCTCAGCATATCTCTTCGCTGTTTTGGCATCATTGCTGTGGTTCAAGTATTCGCCCATCAGCCACAACCAAAGCGCGGAATTTTCATTCTGCTGCGCATACTTTTCTAAAAACGTTAAGACGGGATTCGCGTCATCTTTCTGAATCAGGTAATAATAAAGAAAAACTGAATCGATAAATCTGGCTTCCTTGCCGTTAATGAACACGTCGCCGTTTTCGTGTATTACAAAAGCCACCCTGTCAGCCAATTGATTTTTAAGCATAAAAACCTCTCTGAAACCATGAGATTTATGTTGTTTCGCCCTAAACACTTGTAACACTGAACACACGCGTTTCATATGGCTCAAGATACAGCATACTTTCCGCGATATGCAGTTCGTGCTTTACGTTAGACAACACCTCGTGCATGATGTTGCATCCAGCCGGCAGGCTGCACACAGTCTCTTTTCCATAGAAATTAGCTATAACCAGCCAAGTTTGATCCTCAAACTGCCGCAGGTATGCCACGACATTCGGGTCATCCTCCAACAAAGGCTTATAGCCGCCGTAGACCATAATGGGGTTCTCTTTGCGCATGCGTATCAATTTGCGGTAATAATGGAACACAGAATCGCTGTCATGGAGAGCCTGCGCCACATTAATCTGTTTGTAATTCGGATTTACCTTTAGCCACGGCGTACCGGTTGTAAATCCGCCGTTGGGCGAATCGTTCCACTGCATGGGTGTACGGGCGTTATCCCGGCCTTTTTTGAGTATGGGGGCAAACGCCTGCTCTTTGCTGAGTCCGGCTTTGAGGCATCCTCTGTAAAAGATCACGCTCTCAATATCGTTGATATCTTCTATGCTTTCAAACGGCATATTCGTCATGCCGATTTCCTCACCCTGATAGATATACGGCGTCCCTTTGAGCATGTGCAGCACTGTTGCAAGCATCTTTGCCGATCTGGTTCGGTATTGTCCAGGATCGCCGAAACGAGAAACCACTCGGGGCTGGTCGTGATTTGACCAGAACAGGCTGTTCCATCCGCCCGGCAGGCCTAGCTGCCAAGAGTTAATAATGCGCTTGAATTTCCGCAGATCGAAATCAATGATTTCCCACTTGCCCGAAGGCCCTGAATCAATATCCATCATCTCAAACGAGAAGATCATATTCAGTTCTTTGGCATCTTCTTTGACATACTCCAGTGCCGTTTCCGGGGTAACAAAAGGGGTTTCTCCAATTGCCACAAGATCCCTGCCTTCAAAGACACGTCCGTACATCTCTTTGATGTAGGTATGGGTGGCAGGCAGGTTGGCGTACATGCGCTCATCGAAGCAATAGCCGGTCATATTTGGCGCTTTATCCGAATCCGGCAGGCCCTGTGCTTTTTCAATCAGGTTAATCACATCCAGCCTGAATCCGTCAACGCCTTTATCGATCCACCAGTTCATCATGTCGTACAGCTCTTTTCGCACCTGTTCATTCTTCCAGTTCAGGTCGGGCTGCTTCTCCGAAAAAAGGTGCAGATAATACTGTCCGGTTAATGAATCGAATTTCCATGCCGATGGTGTAAAAAACGACGCCCAATTGTTTGGTTCTCTGCCGTCCTTGCCATCACGCCAGATATAATAATCACGTTTCGGATTATCCTTGCTTGAGCGCGATTCCACAAACCACGCGTGCTCATCTGAAGTATGGTTCAAAACGATATCCATAATTAAACGAATACCATGCGCATGAAGCTTTTTCACGAGTTCGCCAAAATCAGCCAACGTCCCAAATTCGTCCATGATTTGATAATAGTCGGATATATCATACCCCATATCATCGTTGGGCGATTGGTAAACCGGATTGAGCCATACTGCATCAATGCCAAGTTCACATAAATAATCTATCTTTTGAATAATTCCTTTTATATCTCCGACCCCGTCCCCATTGGAATCATAAAAGCTTCTTGGATAAAGCTGATAAACAACCGCTTCTTTCCACCATTTTTTGTCCATATTCTGTCCTCACAATTGTTTTATTGATTGTCTCTCGATGATTTGCAGCGGCAAAATCCTGCATTGAGGTTCTTTTGCCCCGCCGCTTATTTCGTTTAATACGAGCTCAACTGCAGCCTTGCCTTTAAGCTCAATGTCTTGCGCAACCGTTGTAATAGACGGAGAAGCATACTCGGAAATGTTCAGATTATCAAAACCCATAACGGAAATGTCATCGGGTACTTTCATCCCCATATCTTTGAGCTTCTTAATTGCACCCATCGCGAGGATATCCGCTGTACAAAATACAGCTGTCACCTCGGGTGCATTCTCAACAAGCTTTTGTGCGTTATCCGCGCCTGACTCAAAGCTGACAACACCCGGATAAACGAGCCTTTCATTAAGCTTAATTCCGGCCTCTTTCAGTGCCTCCACGTATCCTTCATAACGAAGCTGCGTCACGCCGCATTCCCTCAATGCGCCGGAAACAAAAGCGATATTCTTATGCCCCTTATCGATGAGATATTTCGTTGCGATATATCCGCCGAAACGATCATCTATACGAACCTCATGGAATCTTTGAGAGCTTTTATAAGTATCCACAAGAACGACGGGCACATTTAATTTTTTCAAATCGCTGTAAAAATGGTCTGTATATGAGCCGATAATGATCATGCCATCGAGATTTCTCTGCCGGGCAAGCTTTAAAAAGCTCTCATCCGCATCCGTTCCCGAGATTATTACGTGATAGCCATGCAAACGGCACTCATATTCTATGCTGCTGAAAAGCTTGCTGTAAAAAGGGTTATCAAATATAAGACGGCTTCCCGGTTCTGTCTGTGGACTGCATACGCCAATCAGCATGGAACGGCTGCTGGCTAGACTGCGCGCTGTATAGTCCGGCACATACCCGAGCCTTTCAACGGCTTTCATAACCAGATCGCGGGTATCCTGCCCCACACCTTCTTTATCATTAAGCACATAGGATACTGCCGCAATAGATAACCCCGTCTCATTGGCAATATCTTTGATCGTCACTCTTTTTCCCACATTCACACCTTCTTAAATTATTAATGTATATATTTATCCTTTAATACCGCCCAGAGATAAGCCGTCTTTGAATTTCCTCTGTGCGGCCAAAAATACGATCACAATCGGAATAATAGATATTAAACTGCCCGCCATCTGAACGCCGAAGTTTCTCTCATACATACCGCTCAGCGTACTCAGCGCCACAGGCAGTGTCATCATATCGGTATCCGTCAACATCACCAGCGGCCAAAGGTATTCATTCCATGAATCCATAAACGTGATGATTCCCACCGTCGCCACAGCGGGCCCCAGCAAAGGCACGATGATCCTGAACAATATGGTGAAGTAAGAAGCACCGTCTATTCTTGCCGCGTCAATAAAATCGTTGGGTATCGTCTTCATGTTCTGCACAAGCATGAATATACCTGTGACCCGGAACAATGAGGGCAGTATCACACTGAAGTACGAGTTGGTCAGGCCCATCCCATTAAAAATCATAAAAAGCGGAACCAATGTGCTTTGTGCCGGTATCATCAGTGTGGCAATAAATATCCTCAGTATTGTATCTCTTCCTCGAAACGGCAGTTTTGCAAACGCAAACGCCGCCATGCAGCAGCTCGTCAGTGCCACCAGCGTATACGCCACCGACACAATGCAGCTGTTGAGAACAACTCTGCCAAAGGAAAAGCTCGAAAAGAGCTCAGTGTAATTTTCCAGAGTAATTTGCGTTGGAATCCATTCGATTGGATACGTTAATACGGCAGACTCAGTTTTCAGCGATGTGATGGCCATCCAATAAAACGGAACCGCTATCATCAGACCAATAATCAGGGCAAACACATAGAACCGAACTGTGGAGAATATATTCTTTGATTTTTTATGCATCATAATTCACCCACTTTTTCTGAGCCTTTTGTTGTATAAACGTCAGGACAAACACAATCGCAAAAAGTATCCAGGATAAAGCGGATGCATAGCCCATTTTGTGATAATGGAAAGCATAGTTATATATGCGCTCAACAATCACCTCGGTAGACCCATATGGCCCGCCGCCTGTCATAATCATCACCTGTGCAAAAATCATAAACGCGTTGATAAGGCTGAGTACAAGCGCAAAGTAGATAATCGGAGAAAGCATGGGCAGCGTTATCTTAAAAAACTTTTGGGTTTTCCCCGCGCCGTCCATTTGAGCCGCTTCATAATATTCAGGATTGATATTTTTCAATCCGCCTAAGAATATCAATCCATAGAACCCCATGTCTTTCCAAACAGATGCCAGCACAATACCAACCATTGCCCAGTTTCCGTCCTGCAGCCAAGCGGGGCCTTGAATCCCAACCTTCGCCAGCAGATCGTTTAGAACCCCATACTGCGGATCAAGCACCCATCTCCAGATTATCGCGCCCGCTACCCAGCTTGTGAGCACCGGAATATAGAACAACACACGAAAAAACACGGATCCCTTACGTGGTTTATTCAGCAATGTCGCAATACCAAGAGACGCAGCCATCATCAATGGGATATATAGTATGATGAAATAACCTATATGGAGAAGTGAATCCCTGAATTCACTGTCGGAGAGAATTTTCTGATAATTCTCCAATCCTACAAAATTCTGCTGCCAGAATTCCGCAGAAAAAATATCGAGTCCCTTGAGTCCGCTGTAAGACGTTAAGCTAAGCGCCAACGAATACAGTATCGGTATAAGAGAAATCAGCAGAAATCCGCCGATACTCGGCATGAGGAAAGGCAATGCTGTCAGCAGACCTTTGGTTTTTTTGTTATTCACAATAAGACCCTCCAAAGCAGTTAGCCGGCAGGCATAGCTTTACGCCTATGCCTGCCGCCAATACAAAACTGATAACCTCAGTCGGTTAAATCAATGGCCGACTCCAACTCCGCTTGAGCATCATCCAGAGCCTGCTGCGGTGTTTTTTGACCGGCTGCCGCCGCTTCCAACTCCGCGTTCAGTATATCACACATTTGGCTGAATTCGGTGATTTTGGGTTGGCTGACAACATACTGAAGCGAATCGAATACCGCTTGTTTGTTTTCGGGGGGTGTGGTCTCAAGATATAAGGCGAGAACGTCATCGTAGTTTGCACACGGCAGTTCCCAGCCCGCTTCAACTCTCGCCATCGCCATATCATGACCTGTGGAAAGGAACTCAATCCATTTATAAGCGGCTTCTGCCTTCTTAGAGTTCGCGCTCACAGCGAGCCCGTTTGCAAAGTAATGTGTCGCCTTTGTGGTGTTACCCGGTTCAACACATATATCCCATGCAAAATCGCACTCTTCCGCAAACCGTGTAAAGCACCATATACCCGTCACGATCATGCCGGTGTTGCCCTGCATGAAAACACCCCATTCATCTAGGCTTCCCATCTGCTTTTTTGTAGGTGCGATGTTCGAATTTAAAATTCTGTCGCAAAGATAAGTTAACGCCTCTACGTTTTGCGGGCTGTTAACTGTAAATTGTGTGTTGTCCTCATTGAGAAGTGAGCCGCCGTTCTGGGCCACAACCTTAAACAGCTCGTATGTGGATACAGGCTGAATGATCCCGAAAAAATCATCGCCCAATGCTTTAATGGCTTCTCCTGCTTTATTGATGTCTTCCCATGTCCACGTATCATCCGGATAAGCAATACCGGCCTTATCAAACAAATCTTTGTTGTAGACAAGGATGCAGGTGGAATAGCTGTATGGCAGAGCCACGTTTGCACCGTTATATTTGAATGCATCCAGCGAGCTTTGCGACACAATATTTGTATCAATACCAGTCACCATGCTGCTGATGTCATATAACACACCCTCATCAGCAAACGAAACAAAAGGACCGTACTCCAGTTCAAAGCAGTCCGGCGCATTGCTGCCGGCAATACGCGTTTGCAGCTGTGTGTAGTAATCATCATAGCCAAGCGTTTCAATTTCGACTTTAATATTGGGATTTTGTGCTTCAAAGGCTTCTTTCATCTTTTCAATTGTTTCTGCGTTGCCTTCTATTGCGGAATAATTAACGAAAGAAATCGTCACAGGTTCTTCAGACGCCATTGATTCTTCCGGAGCAACGGAAGCCTGCTCATCCGCAGAAGAAGCATCGGGTATATCCTGGTCAGCCGGAGCCGCCTGACATCCCGCAAACATTGAAGAAACCATAGCCAGCACCATAAATACGATAAGTAACCGTTTTTTCATGTTTTCCTCCTCAATTTGACTTTGTCATATTTTATAGCAACACGAGTCGCTCTGCTTAAACGCTTAAGTTGTTGTAAGTATTGTACCTTCGTTTTAACTTTTTTTCAAATTGTTTTTCTCCCTTTGAATAATTAAATGGGGTAAAATGAATTTAGCGGATTAACTTAAGCGTTTAAGTTAATAGTAGTATAGCATTATGATAATCATTTGTCAATAATATTTAAGCCTTCCTCCGCAACCATCTGTACGGGCGTCAAACATAGGTTACACTCTGCATAGCTCAAGCCGTAGTGGTTTAGTTAGTGTTTATTCCTCTGGGGGTACCCCCAGAGCGCCGCATCTTTACATTACTCCTGATACATCTCTACAATCTGGTTTGGCGTCTTCATTCCAAGACAAGGCTTTATTATCCTATTAGAATTTCGTTGATATTGCTCCAACTGTCGTCGTCCGTCCTCCAGGCCATACATCCGCATTCGGCTGTAGAACCGTTCTGCGTCTATTCTGTGTTGTCGCTCTACTTTCCCGTTATGCCTTGGTGTTGCGATTCGTATCCGATGATATTCGATTCCCATATCCATCAAAGCAGCTTCAAATAGTGTTTTTTGTTTTGCCTTTACTACGATCAGCGCATTCGTGAATTCTGACCCGTTATC
>JAJUJH010000146.1 GCA_029265435.1 Clostridiales bacterium | reverse complement strand
TGCGTGTCAGGTGGACGTGGCGGCATATAATGCCGTCGGAAAGCACGTCCGCGTGATATACGGCAGGCGTGAGGATATGGAGTTTACATCGAAAAGGCATCCTTCTCTTTGCCGCTACAAGGCTGCCGTCAAAGACGGCAAAGTCACCGCCATGGACATCGACGTGCTTTTCAACGCGGGCGGCTTTACCACACTTTCCGCGGTGGTGCTCCAGAGAGGCATTATCGCGTCGCCGGGCGTTTACAGCATCGAGAACCTGCGCGTGCATGGCAGCGCCGTCAAAACAAACACGGTGCCCACCGGCGCATACCGCGGCTTCGGCGCGCCGCAGACGTTCTTTGCGGTGGAAATGATGATGGAGCACATCGCAAAAAATCTGGGAGAGGAACCGATGGCGTTCAAAAAGCGCCATATCGCGGTTCAGGGCGACGCGACCTCTACAGGCGGAAAATACCATTTCCCCGTGCCGCTGCCCGCCATGATCGCCGAAGTGGAAAAAATGAGCGGTTTTGAAAGCAAACGCAGGCAGTACGCGGCAAAACAAAGCGGGCGTTACCGCAGGGGGATCGGCATGAGCCTGTGGTTCCACGGCGCCGGGTTTACCGGCAGCGGTGAGCGCGACATCATCAAAGCCGTGACAAGACTGCATAAATATCCGGACGGCCGCGTGGAGGTGCTTGCCAGCCAGAGCGACATCGGGCAGGGCATCAAAACCACGCTCTGCAAGATTGTGGCCAACGAGCTGAATATTCCGCTTGAACGGGTGATTTACGAGAATCCGGATACGGACCGCGTGCCCGACTCGGGACCGACGGTGGCCTCAAGAAGCCTGATGACGGTGGGCGAGCTTTTGCGCCGCGCCTCCATCCGTCTGCGCAGCGAATGGAAAGAGGGCGAGGAGCAGATCGTGGAGGAACGGTTTAAGGAACCGGATTTCGTTATTCCGTTTTATATCGAGAAATTTCAGGGCGACGCCTATCCGACATACGCATGGGCGGCCTGCGCGGTGGAGGTGCAGGTGGACACGCTGACCGGCGTCAATGAGGTTCTGGGCGCCTGGGCCAGCTTCGACGTCGGTACGCCGATCGATATGAACATTGTGATGGGACAGATGGAGGGCGGCCTGATGCAGGGGCTCGGCTATTCCAGCATGGAGCAGATGGCGGCGGATGCCAAAGGACGCATTCGGAACAACAGCTATTCGGATTACATCATTCCCACGTCTGTGGATATACCCGTGATGCAGGTCCATATGCATGTGGAGGAGTATCCGGACGGTCCCTACGGCGCGAAGGGAGCGGGAGAGCTGCCGCTCGTGGGAGTTCCGGCCGCTTACATGGCCGCCATGGAGCAGGCGCTGGATACGAGGATCAACCATATACCGTTCAGCGCGGAAGATGCGCTGCTCCGCATTTCAAAGACAAAGGAGGCCCGCTGACATGAAGCAGGGAATTGTATTTCAGTTGAACGGGAAAGAAACGGTGTACGAAGGCAGCGCGACCGACCGTCTGCTTGACGTGCTCCGTGAGGAATACGGGCTGACGGGTGTGAAATGCGGCTGCAAGGAGGGCGAATGCGGCGCATGCAGCGTGCTGCTGGACGGAAAACTTGTCAACAGCTGTATGGTCGCCATGGGCAGAGTGGACGGATGCAGTGTGGTGACGATTGAAGGGTATTCTCAGACGGAACGGTTCAAGGTGCTGGACGCCGCTTATGCCTCCGTTTCCGCGGTGCAGTGCGGGTACTGCATACCCGGCATGATACTGGCGAGCGAATGCGTTCTGTCGAAAAACCCCGACCCGACGGAGGAGGAGATCCGCGAGGGCCTGTCCGGCAACCTTTGCCGTTGCACGGGCTACAATGCGATCGTGAAAGCGATACAGATTGCCGCAAAGGAGGGCAAGGGATTATGGTAAACGGATATACGCCGGCTTCCCTGAAGGAAGCGCTGGAAATACGCGCGGCGCACGACGTGATACCCTATGCGGGCGGAACGGACCTGATGATCGGCGAGAAACGGACAGGCGCGTATCTGTTTCTGAACCGCGTGAGCGAGCTGAAGCGCGTCTTTCTGGAGGACGGCATACTGCATCTTGGCGCCGGATGCACCTTTACCGAGCTGATCGAGCACAAGATGACCCCGGCCCTGCTCAAGGAGGCGCTGCGGCTGATTGCGGCCCCGGCCATACGCAACGAGGGAACGATAGGCGGCAATATCGCAAACGGCAGCGCCAAGGCGGACAGCGCGCTGGTCTTTTTCGCGGCGGACGCAAAGCTCAAGCTCGCGAGCGTTTCGGGAGAGCGTGTACTTCCGATCAAAGAATTCTATCTGGGCAGGAAGAAGCTTGATCTGCGCGGCGACGAGCTGATCACGGAGGTTTTGCTGCCCACCAGATGGCTGGAACACTATTATTATCAAAAGGTGGGCGCAAGAAAAGCGCTGGCCATTTCGCGCGTGGCGTTTGCGGGGCTGATGCATATTGAAAACGATGTGATCGAGCACTGCGCGACCGCATTCGGCGCAGTGAGCGACGTAATCATCCGCCGCGAGGACATCGACGCGATGCTGATCGGGAAAACCGTTGTTCAGGCAAGGGACGCCAAAGGCGATTACCTCGGCGCGTTTGAGCGGGCGATTGTGCCCATCAAGGGGCGCGTATCCGCAGAATACCGCAAAACGGTGTGCCTGAATCTGCTGAACGATTTTCTGGTTTCGTTTGGAATTTGATACCGGGCATTTGTTGAAACCCTATTGAGAATCAAATCGGAGCGCGGCAATTCCGGGCTCCCGCAGCTTGTCGAAAAACCTTCGGTTTTCCGAAGTGATCCGGTTTTGCTTGTTCCTCGCAAGCTCGAAACGGCGCAAAACCGCAAGGTGCGGGCTGCGCGGGCCAAGCCCGTCTTGCCGCAAATGATATTTTTGATTTATTGATTAGTATACGGGAGTCCCGGAAATTCCGGGCTCCCGTTTTCTCATCGG
The DNA here is from genome assembly GCA_029265435.1 of Clostridiales bacterium. Lineage (GTDB taxonomy): Bacteria > Bacillota > Clostridia > Christensenellales > SZUA-584 > SZUA-584. The sequence continues at coordinate 3,065 of JAJUJH010000146.1, read as the reverse complement.
CGTTTGTATATTTTACGTAAAAAAACTGGAATCTATCAATTTTCTGATTATAATATATAAATACATGGAACTTTTTGTTTGAGCATACGTCTAATATTAAAATTAATATATACGCAGGCACATGATATATGCAGGTGCGTGCGGGAAAGGACACTTCATTGGAGCTGTTGAAAATTGAAGGCCTGACGAAAGTGATTCGGAAAAAAAAGATATTGGACGATATCTCTTTGACCGTGAATTCAGGCGAGATCGTGGGTTTTCTCGGACCGAACGGCGCCGGAAAAACCACCACAATCAAAATGATCATGGGCCTTTTTTCCATTACGTCGGGCAAGATATCGGTGCAGGGGCATGATGTCACGAAAGACTTTGAAAACGCAATGAGACATACCGGCGGCATCGTCGAGAATCCGGACCTATATAAGCGGCTGACGGGCAGACAAAACCTTGCGTACTTCGCCTCGATGTACGACGATGAAACGAAGAATCAAATTGACGAGGTTGTGGAGCTCGTCAAAATGAAAGACCGCATCGACGACAAGGTTAAAACGTATTCGCTGGGCATGAGGCAAAGGGTTGGTATCGCGCAGGCGCTGCTGCACAGGCCGAGCCTGCTCGTGCTCGACGAGCCCACGAACGGCCTCGACCCCATCGGCATCAAGGAACTGAGGGATTTGCTGAAATACCTATCCAAAAATGCGGGAGTCGGCGTGTTTATATCGAGCCATCTGCTGTCCGAGATGGAACTGATGTGCGACCGCATATACATTATCGACAACGGCGTGATGATCGGAGAAAAGACGATCGAACAGGTCAAGGAATCCGATGAAGAGGAAATCTACAGCTATAACTTCATCACGAGCGACAGGGACAGGACATACGCGTATTTCAAGAGCCTTGAGGCCAACTGCGAGCAGATAAACGGCGGCGTGACCGTCGTGATGAAGCGTGATGAAATACCGGGCCTCATTCGCACGCTGATCGGCATGAACATCGATATATTTGCGGTGAATCAGTCGCACAGAACGCTTGAGCAGGACTTCATATCGATGACGACCGGCACAAAGACGCAGATCAGATAGGAGGGTGAGAGGAATGGATTACATCAAGCAAACGTGGATAGAAATAAAGAACATATTTACGTCGAAGTTCTTGCTGATTCTGGGCATACTCGTAATGCTGATGAGCATTGCCATGCCGGTGCTCAGCGCGGTTTCGGGAGACCCTTCCCAAGCGTCAAGCTTTTTGAGCGGCGGCTACAGCGAAGGGAAATATGACTATTACGACGCGGGGACGGACGAAGCCATCGTTGTGGACGGCGTGACCATCGAGCCGGACAACCCGTTCTATTGGAACATCAAGCAGTTTGAAGATGAACAGAATTATATGAACAGTTCCAATTTCCAGCATCCGGAGGCGTATGACCTTGTGATGGAAATGGGACAGATGGAGCGTGATTATTACCTCCGGTTCGCAAAGCAGGTCACTTCCTACAAGGATTACCGGAGCAATCTGGCGTGGCAAGGCTCGCAGTCGCTGTACGATAAATACATATACGAGCATAACGACGTGGATCTGGACACGCTGAAAGAGGCGCTCAATTGGCGGCGCGGCGTAGACGAAACGACGTTTGAGACCACCTATATCAAAATCACGCCCGAGCAGCGGGAGGCGGGTATACAGAAGGCGGAGGAGAAACTCGAACGCATCTTTAAGGTCGTGGAGGACAACGATTTTGCGGAGTATATCGCGATTTCCATTGAGCAAGACAACGCTCAGATCGAGGATATGAACAAGCAGATCGACGCGCTTCAGACGAATATTGCCGATCTTGAAACACAAAAGGCGGCTGCCGAGCAGGAATATAACAATATGGTTTCGCAGAATGCGGATACGGATGCGCTTTCTCAGCAGACAGCCAAGATTGAGAACCTGCAGATGCAGATAAAGAGCATTCAGGACAACATAGACAGTTATAAGAAGAATATTCAGACGATCCAAGACGTTTCGATTCCGATGCTGCAGTACCGGCTTGACAACAACATCGTTCCGAACGACGGGTCGTGGCAGGATACGGCGCTCACGAGCAAAGAGAGCAGTATGAGCCAGCTGGCATATACCACGATCGTGACGGAGGAGCAGTTCAACAGCCAGGAGTACCAGTATTTGAAGGATCAGTACGGCACATATGCGAATTATACGGCTGAGATACAGAAGCAGATCGACGAACTGAACAAAAACGTCATCATTGCGGAACAGTCGCTTGAGAGCGGCAAACCGGATATGTCTTTCGTGCCTGACGGCGCAAGGAGTCAGACGGCGAACTTCCTTTATTTCTCGGTGTTCGTGGCGCTGCTGGCCGTTGTCATCGGCGGCTGGCTGATGGCAAGTGAGTTCCAGTTCGGCACCATCCGCCTGCTGATGATCCGCCCCAAAACGCGCACAAAGATCTATACGTCCAAATTCTTATCGGGGCTTGTGCTGTGCCTTGGCATCTACATCGCGGGCGCTCTGATTAACCTGATACTGAACGGCATATTGTTCGGCTTCGGCGATTTCGCAAACCCGAATTACTCCGTCGGCGGACAGATCGGCTTCTTTGGCTATTATCTGCCGAAGTTCTTCGCGTGCATGATCACGATACTGTTCGGGTACTGCGTGGCGTTCCTGCTTTCGACAGTGGTCAAGAACATCGCCGTGGCGATATCCGTTCCTATCGTGCTGTTCATCGGCTGCTTTATAGCGATGAGCCTGTTTTCGCCTGCAAACGGCGGATACTATCCGATGGCATATGCGTCATACGCGGAGCCGGGTATGGGTTCGGGCATGCCGGCATGGGTCGCGTATACGCCGCTGCCATATGTGCAGATATCGTCGTTCTTTGTGCAGAATTCCGCGGTGAATCTGCTGATCAATAGCGGCGCGCCCATCAGCCTCGGCTACGGCCTCGGCCTGCTTTCCGGGCTGTCGGTGATATGTGCGCTGATACCGCTGTGGGTATTCAAAAAACGCGACATTACGAATTAAAAGAGGGAAAATGACATGAGCGACAACAACAGCTTTTT
>JAJUJH010000137.1 GCA_029265435.1 Clostridiales bacterium | reverse complement strand
GATTATACGGTGATGTGCTATAACCTTTATGGAAACCACAGCGGCGAACCCGGTCCCAAGGCGGATCGCAATTATATTATTGAAACGGCTTCAAAGTGCTTATGCCTCGGCTCTCATGTGAGCTTTGCTTTTGCGACGGGCGGGTTTGACTGGACGGACGGCGGAAGCGTGAACGCGCTGACGGAACAGGCGGCGGCCGAACTCGCGGCTGATATGGGAGCTTCGCCTGAGCGGGATCAAAACAGCGGCGCGCTGAGTTTTTCGTATCAGAAAGACGGTGCGCATACGGTCTGGTATGCGGACGGAGAAACGCTCTGCGCTTGGATGGATACGGCCAAGCAGGCGGGAATCAATCGCTTTGCGTTATGGCGGCTCGGCGGAAACCGCGCAGAATCTTTGCAGATGGTTTCTTCATACATAAACGGCGCTCAGAAATAGAAAAATGCCGTCCGTCTTTCTATTTTGGCATGTTTTATTGACCATACGGAAACAAGCTCATATAATGATTCCGTCGTTCGAAACATAATTGAAAGATATGGAGGCTCATATGGACTTTCCGAAAGTGGCTTTTTATTTATTTGATCAAAACGGTATTGCCGTTCACTGGTATGGCATCATTATTGCCGTCGGATTGATCATCGGCGTGACGCTTGGCGTGCTTGAGGCAAAGCGCAGAGGATACCGAAGTGAAATGATACTCGATTTTATGCTGCTTGCAATACCGCTTGCCATTGTTTGCGCCCGTGCATATTACGTCATCTTCTCGCCCGAGAATATACAATATCATTCCTTTTACGATGTGATTGCGGTTTGGAACGGCGGTCTCGCCATATATGGCGGCGTCATCGGCGGCGTACTGGCTGCCGTTATATTCTGGCGCTGGCGCGGCGTTCCGTTCGGAGAGCTTGTCGATATTGCGGCGCCGAGTCTGATACTCGCGCAGGGCATAGGACGCTGGGGAAATTTCGTGAACCAGGAAGCCTATGGAGCCATTGTCACGAATCCGGATCTGCAGTGGTTCCCGTATGCGGTACAAATCAAAAGCGATTATAATTTGTGGCATCAGGCGACGTTTTTTTACGAGTTTGTTTGGAATGTCGCCGTATTTATCGTATTGATGCTGCTGCGGAAAAAAATCAAGACGCGGGGCGGCGTTTTTGCGCTTTACTGCATCGGTTACGGCATCGGGAGGTTCTTTATCGAATCGATGCGCACCGACAGCCTGATGGCGGGCGGGCTGCGTGTTTCGCAGGTTGTCAGCCTGATCATCGTCGCTGGCGGATTGCTATATTTGCTGATTGTACCGAGGCTTAAAAAAGAATGGCCGGCATATGCCGGGTTTTACAGCCTGAGCTGGACGCCGGAGCAAATCGAGGAATATCGGGCAAACAGCCGGACGATAAGGGCGCAGGAAAAGCTTTTAAAAGCGGAAGCGAAAATGGCCGCCATCAAGGAAAAATACGAAGATCAGCTTGAGAAAGTCAAGAGAGCTGAAGCCAAGGCGGATAAGGCCAAAAAGAAGCTTGAAAGGGCGAAAGCAAAAGCCGCAAGCGCCATGAAAGAAAAAAACTCGGACGAAAAATCAAAAACGGCAGGAAACGACGAGCCTCAAGAAACGGCCGGCACGGATAAGGATAAGGAGTCATAAACAAAGTGCGCAATTTAACCATGCTGACAGACCTATATCAATTGACAATGATGTACGGATATTTAAAATGCGGCATGTCAGATAAAATATCCGTATTCGACATGTTTTACAGAAAGAACGCCTATGAAAGCGCATATGCGATTGCGGCGGGATTGGAGCAGGTGATCGACTTCATCAACAATCTGCATTTTTCTGATGAAGATATCGCGTATCTGCGCTCGCTGGGGCTTTTTGACGAAGACTTTCTGAGTATGCTCAAAAGCTTTCGGTTTACGGGTGAACTGTATGCCGTCAAAGAGGGCACGGTGGTTTTTCCATACGAGCCGATCGTGCGCGTTAAGGCGCCCATCATGGAGGCGCAGCTTATTGAAACGGCAATGCTGAACCTGATCAACCATCAAACGCTGATTGCCACAAAAGCGTCGCGTGTCTGTTATGCGGCCGAAGGCAGCGGCGTTCTCGAATTCGGCCTTCGCCGTGCGCAAGGGCCGGATGCCGGCATATACGGGGCAAGAGCCGCCATCATCGGCGGGTGTGTATCCACCTCGAATGTGCTGACGGGCGAACTGTTCGGCATTCCCGCCAAAGGCACCCATGCTCATAGCTGGGTTATGAGTTTTCCCAGCGAGCTTGACGCGTTTCGGGCATATGCGGAGATCTTTCCGGATACGTGCCTGCTGCTTGTGGATACATATGATACGCTCAAAAGTGGTGTGCCAAACGCGATTAAGGTGTTTGAGGAGCTGCGAGCGAAAGGGTATCAGCCGCTTGGCATACGTCTGGATTCGGGTGATCTTGCGTATCTGAGCAAAAAAGCGCGGGAGATGCTTGATAAGGCGGGGTTCCATGATGTGAAAATATTCGCGTCAAGTGATATCGACGAATGGCTGATACGCGATATGAAGCTTCAGGGGGCAAAGATTGATGTGTGGGGCGTGGGCACAAAGCTTATAACGGGCGACGGATGTCCCGCGCTGGGCGGTGTTTATAAGCTTGCGGCAGAAATCGAAAACGGCGTGATCATCCCCAAAATCAAGGTCAGCGACAACGTCGAAAAGATCACTAATCCGGGCTATAAAAAGGTTTCACGCCTGTACGATAATGCGACGGGCAAGGCGATAGCCGATTTGATTATGCTGGATGAAGAAGTGATTGACGAAAGCCAGCCGCTTGTGATTTTTCATCCGGTGGATACCTGGAAACGGATGCGGCTTACCGATTACCATGTCAAGGAGCTTTTGATTCCCGTTTTTGTGGACGGAAAACAGGTCTACGAATCGCCGAATATCATGGATATCCAAAGATATGCCAAAGAGGAGCTGGATACTTTCTGGGATGAAACAAAGCGGCTGATCAATCCGCAGGAGTATAAGGTGGACCTGTCGTACAAGCTTTACGATCTGAAAAGAAGCATGCTTGAGCAGTGGGCCAATTAAACGCAAAAAAAGACTTTTCCTTGCGCACCGTCCGACATTTTTTAAAAACGGCACGGTGCTATTCTTTTTTAAAAAGAAAGGGTGGTCTTAATGAACAATTTAAAAAAGAGCATCACGGGCAAATACAGAGCCGTGGATGTCGATTTGCTGCTGCTGAAAGTGAGGAACGACTACGAAGAATGCCTGAAAGAACAGCGTGACAGGATCATGGCCATGCGGGACGAGATCCGAGATTTAAAAACGCAGCTGAAAAAATTCAGGGAAAGCGAGCAATATATCGTCGGAACCATTGCGCGGGCGGAAGAAACGGCGCGGATGATCGTCGGAAAAGCGCAGGAGGAAGCCTTGGCCGTTGCGGCAAAAGCAAAGGACGATGAAAGGCGGATAAAAATGGCGGCGGCGGGATGCTTTTCAAGACTCTGCGAGCTCAGAGATGCGAGCGAGGAGATTTACAAAGCCGTCAGCAAGCTGGTTGGAGAACAGGAGACCATCGAAAAAAACGCCACCAATGTGCGGCCGTTTATCGGCGTTTATGAAGGTATAAAAAACGGATAATACAATGAAACATGGAGCCGTCTTGTGCGGCTTTTTTATTTTTCTCTATTTTTTCCGCGCTATTTCCAACAAAATCTGATTTGTGCCCTCAATTTATGATAATATATACAAAATTCCGTATCAAAAAATGAACTTTTTTCGGTTTTTTTCGTTATGTATTGTCAAAAGGAGGATTCTTTGGTGTGTGCACATGATGAAATCTTCATTCTGTTCAGCAAAGGAGACAGGCAGGCAATGAGCATTCTTGTGGAGACGTACAAACATGAGCTATATAATTTATGTTTCAGGCTGACGTTTAATCAGTATGACGCGGAAGACCTGTTTCAGCAGACATGGATAAAAGCCGCAAAAAGCGCTGAAAGGTACAATCATCAGTCGTTTAAACCGTGGCTTTTCAAAATTTGCGTGAATCAGTTCCGTGACAATTACCGGCTGCATATGAAAAGAAAAAAAGTGATTAAGGAAGATTTTGAATCGACGAGCGCAAAGGACTATGTGCTGATGGCGGCGGGAAGCGGAGATACGTTAGAGGAGCAGTACGAGAAGAAGCATATTCAGGCGCTGCTGGTGGCCAATATCGATAAGCTGCCGCATCCGCAGAAAATTCCGATGGTTCTGTTCTATTACCAGCAGATGAAGTATTCGGATATTGCCAGCTTGCTTGGCGTACCCGAAGGTACTGTGAAATCACGCATCAACACGGCCAAAAGGAAACTGAAAAGCGTTTTGGAGGGTGAACTTTATGTTTGATATTGACGCATACTTAAAAGATATCGCCATAAAAGAAGTATGTCCGTCCGACACGCTGATCGGCAGGACGGCCGAAAAATGCGGTGAAGTGCTCAAGGCAAGGGAAAAAGAGAAAAAGCGTTTTCAGGCGATAAAAAGAGCTGCACTGATTTTCGCGCCGGCTGCCGCGATGCTGCTGATTGGCATTTTTATCGGTTCCAGGTTTTTTGCCGCTCCGGACGCAACCGCAGAAGCGGCTGCAGCCTGCTTTACTGTGGACATTAATCCGAGCGTGTGTGTCAACGTGGATGAAAACAGCGTTGTGACGGGTATTGTCGCCCAGAACGATGACGCTAAGGATCTGATACAAAAGATTGACTGCGTGGGGCTGAACGCGGCGGATGCGATCTGTGCGATCGTTAAGCAGGCAAAAGCCGAAGGTTTCATTACGGAGGAGAACAGATATGTGCTGGTCGGCTGTTTCGGAGTGAACGACAATGATGCGACGATAGGCGCATTGCAGCAAAGGCTGGAGAGGGAATTCGGAGATATCGTGACATTGCTGGTGGTATCGGGGACGCTGCATGACAAAACCGAAGCCGATTCGCTGAACGTGTCTGCCGGACTGCTGAAGCTCATCCGCATGGCGGAAGGTGCGGAAACCAACAATACTGAAAAAGTCAAGGACGTTGCCGATAAGATACTGCAAAAATACAGCGCGCCCGTTCTTTCCGTTTCGGAAAAGCCCGACGGCCTTCTGCTTGAATGGACGAAAATTGACACAGCTTTAATAAAGCTTGATGGTGATATCAAAATCAGCGTTGCGGCGGGAAATACGGCGGCTGACATTCAAAGCGGAAACGCGGAGATATTAAAGAAATTTCCGTTTGATCCTAACGGAAGCCAGACGACGCAATGCAAGCTGACACCGAAAAACAGCGGCATTGCCGCCGGAACTGTGAAATATTATGGGATATTTGTTGAATACGGCAGCGTCACAAAGATATTCAGCAATGTGGTTCGGGCCAAAATGCCGATTGAGGAAAAACAAGAGCCGAAGCCTGCGGCATCATCCGCAGCATCATCCGAGCAAACGCCCATACCGACGGACGAGCCGGTGGTATCCGGCAGCATTTCCGGAAGCGCCGTTGTCATCAAATGGCGAAAGGAATCTTCCGACACGCTTGCGGGATATAAGATTGTGGCGTCAAAAACGAATCCAAACCCAAAATACCCCGACGACGGATATATCAAATTCATCACCAATAAAAATACCGTTTCGGTGAAGCTCTACGACGGTGACGGCGGTCTTAAAGGCGGCCAGAGCTACTATTTCAGCGTGACTTATCTTTACAACGACGGCTCCGCCATTGCCGCAAATGCCGTACAGCTGACGGTGCCCAAAAAAACGGCTGAAACGCCTCCTTCGGATACGGACGAGCCTTTGGAACCGGACGATACAGGAGATTATCCGTCAACCAATATCAGCGGTTCGATGGAGGGCACAACCGCTCATTTGAGCTGGGGAAGAATCGACGATTCGAGGCTTGAAGGCTATAAGGTGGTTATGTCTTTATCGCCGAATCCGAGTTATCCTAAGGACGGCTATGTATATTGGATCACGGACCGGAATCAAACAAGCTGTTCGGTCGATTTGTCCGACAAACGGGGAGCAACGGTATATTTCGCGATTACGGCGCTTTATGACAGCCATAATGTGAAAAAGACCGGAAATGCCGTTGCACTAGCCGTTCCGCTGCCAGAGACTTCGCCGGAACCGGCGTCTCAGTCTGAAGAATCTACGACTCCGGAAACGTCGCCATAAGATCATCACATAAGCGGCCCTTAACCCTGCCCAAAAGGCGGAATGACAGATAGAGAACGCGGTTTCCCCAAAGCGTTCTCTTTTTTTTGACTTACCTAAACTTGCCGCCTGTGATATAATACGGAGCATACAAACGGAGGTCGGCATGAAGGTTGGCATACCCAAAGCATTTTTATATTACAGATACCGCACGCTGTGGGAAACGTTTTTTGAAGCGCTCAACATCGAAGTCGTGTTAAGCCCGGACACAAACAGGGAAATACTCAATCGGGGAACAATGTCTGCGATCGACGAGACGTGTTTGTCGTCGAAAATCTATCTTGGGCACGTGCATTATCTTTTGAATCGATGCGACAGGATTTTTGTGCCGCGCATATCGAATTTCGGCAAGGACGGCATACTCTGCACCAAGTTTGAAGCGCTCTATGATATCGTCCGTAAT
>JAJUJH010000044.1 GCA_029265435.1 Clostridiales bacterium | reverse complement strand
TTCCTCGCAAGCTCGAAACGGCGCAAAACCGCAAGATGTGGGCTGCGCGGGCAAAGCCCGTCTTGCCCACGAATTTTATTTTTTGCTTTATTGACAGTCTGAAAGCCAATGCAAAAACCGCTTTGGCTTTTTTGTGCTTTCGTATTCTGGATGATACGGCTTGCTCAGCAAGTCAGCTTCTGTCGATGAAAATGGTGTGCATTGTAATGATTGCGCCATCAAAGCTTAAATTTTCGGAACGGTTTGTGAGCGGCAATAATTGTGGTATAATAACGATGGTTCATTATGCCGGAGCCGGAAACAGGCGATGGCATTATGAGCGCAGATTCAATAAAAATACAAACGCTTTCATTATAGATATGACGGAATAGATAAGACGGACGAAAGAGAGGAACGCTTTTTTGGCAAAAAAACAACAGCAGCATAATGTCAGGATCATCCCGCTCGGCGGCATCGGCGAGGTGGGAAAGAACATGACGGTGATCGAATATGGCGACGAGATGATCGTGATCGACTGCGGGCTTTGCTTTCCAAGGGAAGACATGCTCGGCGTCGATTATGTGATACCCGATATAACCTATTTGAAGAAGAACAAGGAAAAGATCAAGGCGGTGCTGATTACGCACGGCCATGAGGATCATATCGGTGCGACGCCGTACCTGCTGCCGGAGATCGGCGCGCCGGTATACGGAACGGACTTAACGCTTGCACTGATTGAAACAAAGCTTGCGGAGCACAAAATCGACGGCGTACCGCTTAACGTGATAAAGGCGGGCGACAGCATCACGGCGGGCGTTTTCCATGTGGAGGCGATCCGCGTGACACACAGCATCGACGCGGCGCTTGCGTTTGCGGTTCATACCCCCGAAGGCACGATTGTGCACACGGGCGACTTCAAAGTAGATTATACGCCGGTGGACGGCCGCGTGATTGATCTCGCGAAATTCGCGGAGCTTGGAAGCAAGGGCGTGCTCGCGCTGCTTTCGGACAGCACCAACGCCGAAAACCCCGGCTATACGATGTCGGAAAGCACCGTGGGCGACACGTTTGAAAGCTATTTCAAGAAAGCGACGGGACGCATCATCGTGGCCACGTTTGCCTCGAATATCCATAGGCTTCAGCAGGTGGTCACCGCGTCCAAACGCTACGGGCGCAAGGTGTGCCTGACGGGCCGGAGCATGCTCAAGATCGCCAAGGTGGCCAAGGAGCTCGGATACCTTGACCTTGACGAGGATATGCTTGTGGAGCCCGAAGAACTCGAAAAGATGAAAAAAAACAAGATCGTGATACTCACGACGGGAAGCCAGGGCGAAACGATGTCCGGCCTTGTGCGCATGGCGGCGGGCGAACACAAAAAGCTCTCGATGATACCCGGCGATCTTGTGATCATTTCGTCCACGCCGATTCCCGGCAACGAACGCTATGTGTCCGACGTCATCAACATGCTGTATCGCAAAGGCGCTGACGTCATCAACGAGGGCGTGGCGGACGTGCATGTGTCGGGCCACGCGTGCGAGGAAGAACTGAAGCTCATGATATCGCTCACAAAGCCGCAGTATTTTATACCGATGCACGGCGAATACCGGCATCTTTACAGGCATGCGGCGCTTGCGGAAAATCAGGGGCTGAAACGCAGCCATATATTCATTCCCGAAATCGGCAGAGTGATTGAGGTGGGGCGGCGGTTTTCGCGCATGGCGGAAACGGTGCCGTCCGGCAGCGTGATTATTGACGGGCTCGGCGTCGGCGACGTCGGCAACGTGGTGCTTCGCGACAGGAAGCTGCTCTCGCAGGACGGTTTGTTCATCGTCGTCGTGACGATTTCGAGCGAGACGGGCGAGCTGATATCCGGGCCGGAGATTATTTCGCGCGGGTTTGTGTATATGCGGGAGTCCACCGACTTGCTGGAGAACGCGCGCAAGATCATCATGGATGTGGTGGGCGAATGCAGCGCCAACAAGGTGACGGAATGGACGACGATTAAGGGGCGTATCAAAAAGGCGCTGCGCGGCTATCTGTATGAAAGCACCAAACGGAACCCGATGATACTGCCCATCATCATCGATATTTGATGAACGGGGTGAACGGATTGCTCGTATACGACAAGGCGCATGAGCTTGCGAATGAAATCAGGAAAAACCCGGATTATTTGGAATATGCGCGGCTGAAGGAGATCGTGACGGCGGACGAAAAAACGAAGGCGCTGCTCAGCGATTACAAGAGGCTGCAGATCGAGGCGCAGGCGGCATACCTCGCGGGCAATGAGCCGAAACAAGAGACGATGGAAAAGCTGAAGTCGCTTGGGAGCCTGCTGGCGTTCAATCCGGATGTGACCGCGTATTTTGCGGCCGAATACCGGCTTCAGACCATGATCGGCGATATCTATAAGATCATCGGCGACGCGTGCGGTTTGGGCGATTATTTACCGGAGTAAGGGGAATATGGCAAGATACAGAGACGATAAGAAATGGATCGAAGACCTGAATAACGAAACGCGCTCGTTTGCCCCCATTAAAAGGGGAAGCGGAAAGACGGACGGCGAGACACGGGCCTTTTCTTTGGAGGAAGGCCGCGATGAGCCTCGCGAAAAATGCGAGGAGCGCGGCTCGCTGAAGGCGCTTTCCACCGGCGTGATTATCTGGCGTATCGGCAGGCCGCTGCTGATACTGGCTGTGAGCGCCGCGCTAGTCTTTTTTATCGGACTCGCGATATATCATTACGTGGAGAACAGCTATGTTGCGCCTGTGGCGGACAACACATCGCAGACCGTTTATGTGGAGATCAAGTCGGGCTCGTCGCTTTCAAAAATCGCCACGCTGCTGTACGAAAAAGGGATCATCCGCAACAAGTTTGCGTTTCAGCTGTATGCCGACCTCAACGATCTCGGCGGCAGTCTCAAAGCGGGCGAGTATAACCTGTCTCCGGGCATGACGCTTGAGCAGATCGCCGACATACTCAAGGAAGGCAATCCGCCGCGCACCGTCACAAAAGTCACGTTCGTCGAAGGCTCCACCGTGGAGGATATGGCGGGAAAGCTTGTCGATTCGGGCATGTTCGATCAGGCTGAAAAGAATGAGTTTTTGAAGCTTTGCGACGATGTGGACGCGTTCAGCGGCTATGATTTTATCGCGGCGCTCAAAGGGACGGAGAAATTGAACAGCCGCAGGTATGCGCTGGAAGGCTATCTCGCGCCCAATACCTATCAGTTCTATACGGACGCGACGCCCAAGGAAGTTATCACCAAGCTGCTTGACCAGTTTAAAAACGTGTTTAACGACGAATACAAGCAGCGGGCGGCGGAGCTCAATATGACGGTCGATCAGGTCGTCACGCTCGCCTCAATCATCGAGTGGGAAGCGACGGAAGGAGATTTTAAGAAGGTTTCCGCCGTATTCCATAACCGGCTTGCAAAGGACGACACTTTCAGTTCGTGCGCGACGCTGCGGTATGTGACGGGCGTCAAAAAGCAGACATATACGGACGAGGAAATAAAGATCGATTCCCCGTACAATACATATATGTATAAGGGGTTGCCTTTGGGGGCGATCAACAACCCGGGCGTGAAGGCGATCGACGCGGCACTGTATCCGAACCAGGAGTTCATTGACCAGGGCATGTACTACTTCTGCAACAAGAATAAAACGTCGAGCGAGCTTGTTTTCGCAAAAACGCTCAAAGAACACAATGCAAATAAGGCGGCATACGAGGCATCGCCCACGGCGACGCCGCAGCCGTCTCCCACAGCCAATGAAGATTGAGCTGCTGGCGCCGGCGGGCAGTATGGAAAGCCTCGTTGCGGCCGCGGATTTCGGGGCGGACGCCGTGTACGCGGCGGGCAAGGCGTATGGCCTTCGCGCGTTTGCCGATAATCTGACGACGGATGAAATGGCCAAAGCCGCGGCGCTTCTGCACAGCCGGAACAAGCGGCTTTATATCGCCCTGAATGCGGTTTTCCATCCGGCGGATTTCCGCGGGCTTGAGGCATACGTCTCAAGCATTGCCGAGGCGGGCGCGGATGCGTTTATCGTGACCGATCCCGGCGTTATGGCGACGGTGAAGCGGATCGCTCCTCATATTCCGATCCATATCAGCACACAGGCGAACACCACCAACGCACAGTCCGCTCGGTTCTGGCATGAACAGGGCGCGAGCCGCGTGATACTCGCCCGCGAGCTGTCGCTTGCCGAAATCGCGGACATTCGTGCAAACACGCCCAAAGAGCTTGAGCTTGAAGCGTTTGTGCACGGCGCGATGTGCATCGCGTATTCGGGACGCTGTCTGTTAAGCGGCGTGCTGACAGGGCGCAGCGGCAACGGAGGCGCGTGCGCGCAGCCATGCCGGTGGGAATACCGGATATCCGAAAAGGGCTATCCCGACGAATACTTTCCCATTTCTTCGGATGAGCGGGGCACTTATGTGCTGAATTCCAAAGACCTTTGCATGATCGAGCATCTGAAAGACATGATTGATGCGGGCATTGTTTCGCTGAAGATCGAGGGACGCATGAAATCCGCCTATTATGTGGCGTGCGTGACGCGCGCATACAGGCGGGCGCTGGACGATGCGTTGGCGGGCCGGCCTTTCGACAAAAACCTGCTTGAAGAAATCGACAAAGCGGGAAGCCGCGCGTATACAACGGGCTTTTTTTACGGCAACCCGCGTGAACAGGGGCAGGATACTGTGCGCGGCAAAGTGGAGCGCACATATGATTTTGTGGGCGTGGTGAAGGCGCCCACCGGTGAGGACGGATGGACGCTGTTTGAACAGCGCGGCAAATTCTGCGTGGGCGATTCGCTTGAGGTGCTGTCACCGGATGGCGTTGCCGAAATGAAGGTTGTGGGACTGATGACGCCGGATGGAGAGCAAAGGGAATGCGCGCCGCACCCCAAGGAAATGCTGAAGGTTTTGAGCACAGGGCGGATGAAGCCGGGGGATATGCTGCGCAAAAAGAGATGAATCGGACGATGCGATAAATTAAAGAAATTAAGATAATATAAGACAATAGTAGAGAATAGTTAGGTTGCATTTCCATAATATATTTGTTATAATAACATAAACAATTGGTATTTTGGCTGATATATCCGAACTTTTATGATAAAGGGGGCTGCTCTTGAGAGCCGGTTCGGTCAATCATCTGAGCAAAGTGGATTTTTGATTGAATGCCTTGATACACAAGGAAATTATGGGAATCACGTTTGCGCTTTTGGCGTATAAGGAAGAAGAAAATTTAAAGGTATTGCTGCCGAAAATTATCCACGAAGCGGAAAAAATCGGTGAGCCCTTTGAAATACTTGTCGTCGACTCGCAAGAGCCTCTTGACAACACCATAGAGGTATGCCGGATGTATCATGCGATATATGTGAATCAGGAGGAACCCCATTTCGGCGGTGCGCTTCGGACCGCAATCAAACATGCAAAAATGGATAAGTTTCTCATTATGGACAGCGATGGATCGCATGACCCGGCAATAATACCCGCCATCTATGATGAGTTTGTTTCCGGCGCGGATGTAGTGATAGGCTCGCGATATGTGAGCGGCGGGATATCGCATGATTCTCCTGCATCAAAAGCCATGTCGAAGATTTTGAATACCGCATTTCGTTTGGCCATGGGTTTTCAAGCAAAGGATCTCTCGACGGATTTTCGTATGTATCATACGGATCAGATCAAAGATGTGAAGCTGTATTGCGAAAACTATGATGTTTTGCAGGAAATGCTTTTAAAGCTGAAAATCAATAAAAAAGATCTGGTCATTCGCGAAGTGCCGATCGAATTTAATAAGAGGATGTTTGGCAAATCAAAACGGTCGCTGTTGAAATTTATTTTCAGCTATATTAAAACGATCGTGAAGCTGCTCGCGCTGCGAATTGTCAGCAGGCGAGACAAAGACCATGCCAAATCCGAAAAGCAGGCGGAGTTGATTACCAATATCGTATTATACGGCATCATCGGCCTGATTGCGGCTGTCATCGATTTTGCGATTTTCAGCCTTTTTAATCTTGCTACGAACGCATCCATACCCGAAGCGGCAAATGTTTGCGGCGCCGTTGTAGGCTTTTTTGTCAGCTTTTCATTCAATACGTTTTTCAACTTTGAAAAGGGCGACAGGCTGTTTTACCGGTTCGTTTCATATGGTTTGGTATGCGTGCTCGGAGCCGTTATCACGACGACAGTGATCCACTTTTTGAAGAATACGGTCAATTTGTCGATGCTCAAAATCATATGCATAATCTGTGTGTCGATTATCCAGTTCACACTCAATAAAATGATCACATACTCTGATAAGAAGGCGGAAGCGGATGAATAATGAGCGCCATATACTGAACAATAGCAAATTCTATGTTTTCGTATTTATTGGAATGATGGCTCTGCTGTTCTGCATGTGGTTGATCGGATTTATACAGGATTATGATGGTGAACAAGCAAACATTTTTTATCAGAAGACACAGAATTATAACGCGGATTTTTTTAACGTGGCGAAGTATGCCGCAAGTCCGAATCCATATTTAAGCCAAGACAATACAATGGAGGAAAGAGCCTATCTGCCATTGAGTTATGTGATTATGCGGTTGTTTTCCAAAATGGCGGATTATCAAACGCTCAGCGCCTTTGATGCGGGATTTTCCACCATATCGCTTGCAACGTCTTCTTTTGCGATTTTTCTGATGGCCGCATTGCTGTTTTTGCAGCTGTATGAGCAAAAGACGGGCGGCAAAGCGACAAAATTCGGAGTGGCATTGATGATCGTCCTCTCGGGGGCTTTTATAAGGGCCTTTGAACGCGGCAATCTCATTCTGTTGACGATAACGTGCATTATTTTTTTCATCATGAACTATAAGAGCGAAAAAAAGCTCAACAAAGAGCTGGCGTTCATTGCATTGGCAATTGCGGCTGCCCTGAAGGCTTATCCGGCGTTATTGGGTATATTGCTGCTATACGAAAAGAGATGGGCAGAGGCGGTTCGTCTTGCGGTTTATGGTGTGATACTGGTTTTCGTGCCTTTTCTGCTGATAGACGGCGGGTTCTCCAATATACCGATCCTTTTGGAAAATTTAAAGCTCAATTCACAGCATTACAGCCGTTTGATTGAAGGGTGGCGCTTTGGCCTGCACTACCTGCTTGTGACGATATTGGATCCGGAGCTCAAAGATCAGATTTACAGCATAGCAAAAGTCATCACATATGTGTTTTTTGTCATATCCTTGGTTGTTGCGCCTTTCATGAAAAAACTTTGGAAAAAGTATGCGGTACTGCTTCTGACGATCATTATGCTGCCCGATAACAGCGGCTGCTATTGCATACTCTACATATTGCCCTTTTTTATCATGTTTCTAAATGAAGAGAATCACGATAAGAGAGATGTCGTTTTTCTTGTTCTGTTACTTTTTGCCTTTAATCCATATCAGATACCGTTTTTATCGGAATACGCGCCAAACGCAAGCCTCTCGATGATATGGATTTGGCTGATTTGCGAAGGCGTCTGTTCAACGCTTGGCCGGCTCAAAAGCATGCGCAACGCTCAAACACTCGCTCAAGCATGAGCCTCTAAAGGAATAGCCGGTTTCTTATTGGTCTTCAAAGACTTCATTGACCGGTTCGGCCTGGCCGGTTTCTTTTAAAGCCTTTATGATAGGGGCTTTTTGACGGGACTTGACTGCCAGAAGCTTGACGAGTCCAACCAAGCCTTCAATACAAAGCATCGAATTGATGATGACCATGCTGATGTTTGAAAAGATCGTTGTTTTTGCGACCATAGGAATCCAGTTGCCCAATTGGACCGGATTCAGCAATATCAAGAAAAGCGCCATATATACGTAGTCTGTCCACTTCCGGTCTTCCTCAATCTTTAAGAAAAGTATGATCGGGATGAATAGGTAGACAAGATTATATATGCTTGACATTGCAGGAAACATGATGATGGGGCATGCCAGCAGCGCAGCCTTTTTCCATGTCCTGTCGACAAAAAACGCTCCGGCAATCGAACCGGCCAGCATGACATAAGATATGTAATGTGCTGCCTGCTGAAGCCAGTCCATGCCCAATTTTATACCGGCTGCGCGAAACATTGCGCGATATCCCAAAAAGCTTCTCAATGCGACTGAGTCGGGCCAATTTTCAATCGTATTTGAAAAGTTCAATATATTGCCCGCAATGCTTTTGATGCTGTCCAATCCGCCCTTGAACAGAAATACAGGGAAAACGATGAGAAGGATACAATAAACGGCCAGTCTGAAAAAAGACCGAAACGTGTCTTTTTTAAACAGAAGGAGACCAAAAAGAGCCGGATAAAGCTTGATCGCCGTTGCAATGGCCAGCGCGATGATGGCGATTTCACGAAGGGCCGGGCTTTTATCCTTATAGTATACAAAGTAAACGGCGATAAAACCCAGCGTCACCAGATTGATATTGCCTCTTTCGAGAAGAAAAATCATCGGCGCCGATAAAAGCAGCAGGAAAACAAATATCATGTTTTGGCGTGGATGTTTGGGCATGATTTTTGATAAGAATACGGCGCTGAAGAATATCCAGACCACAAAAAACACGATAAGCGACATGATGCCGGCCTGAAGGCTTCTCGCGGTTAACGCATCGACGCTTCCATAATCGACGAAATAATGAAACGGCAGAAGCATTATATATGATAAAGGCGGATAAATCCCCTCTGATACCGGAGCCATATTGGATATGCTTTTCTGTACGTTGAAGAAATCCATGAAAGTATCATTGGTATCCTGAAAAAAGAGCGGACCGACAGACGCGCCTTTTGTGGTGAATAATTGAACAAAGAAGACGAATATCAATATAGCGAGAATACCCAAAAAAATGAACCGAAAAACTTGAGCGTTTAAAAGCTTGCGCCGAATATTTTCAAAGAAATGTCCTTTTTGCATATTCTGGGACTCCTTTTCTGTGACTTAAAAATACCACTTTTGAACCCAATGATTATATTATGGATGTGTAATTATGTCAAATCATATGTTTTGAGTGCAGGATACGGAAGCCGCCGCGTTTCACAAACCGGTTGAAACGATTAATTTCAGTAATCTGCGCGCAAGCAGCAGCCAGACTCTCCATTTGGGCGCACCGTATTTTCCGGCAAAGACGGTGACATCTTTTCTGAATATCTGATAGCGCCGAACGGCGTCCCGTTTGCTCAGCTTTTGGCTTCCCGAAAACTGTTGTGTCAGCGTCACATCCATGATGCGGATTTTCGATTTGCACTGTCCGGCGGCGCATTTGATGAACGCGTGATCTACATAGTCAAGGAAAAGGTCCTCGTCAAAACGGCAGTTCCCAAAAACCTTCGTGCGAACCGCAAGACCGGAATTGATGACGGAAATGCTATGCTCCGGAATATCGTTCAAACATGACGCGCGCCTTCCGCGAAGCCCCTTAAAAACGCAGGGGGACAGCATTCCTTTTGCGTCCGTCACTATGGGCGCAAATATATCGACGCTCTGATAAGCTGCGGCATCCTCCCGAAGCGCTTCAAAGTAATCGGGGAATATCGTCGTATCGTCGTCAAACAGGCAAAGGATATCGTTGTTTTTTTCAAGCTTGTCGATCACCGTGTTGTACGCTTTGCTCAAGCCCGCATTGCCGTGCATGCTGATATACGTGAATCCTGCATGATGCGCAAACGCTTTGTTTCCCATATCGCGCGTGCTGTTATCCGCCACGTATATATCCACGCCGCCTATGCCCGCCAGCGAAGCGAACGCGGCGCATTCGGCAATGCGTTTATTATAGACGACGATCAAAGCGCTGATTTTGCACATCACGTTTTCTCCATTTGAAGTATGCGCTGGCGATATGGACACGCCACCTGATTCTTTGCAGCCAGCCCGCTTTTTCACGACCGGTTGCGGTGCCGCTGTGCCGTCTGTAACAGATGAGCGGCTTATTGATGAAAGCGACCGAGCCGAGACGGCGGGCCAGTATGCCGATCCATTGGTCGTGCATCGGCAGATTCCGGGGAAAAGGCAGGGCCGCGTTTAGAAGCTCTCTTTTGAACGCCATGCAGCAGCCCGTATAGCGGTTGCGTACAATGTTGGTCAATACGCCCGGACAAAAAACCCCGCCGAACAGCAATCCTTCCCGAACGCGAAGCGATTCGTCCGTCAAAAGTGCGTCATGCATGACGGCAATCGCCCCTTCTTTCTCAAGAGTGTCAAGGCAGCAGGTGAGCTTTTCCTTCATCCAGATGTCGTCCTGATCGGAAAGAAAGATGTAAGCGCCCTGTGTATGCGTCAGCGCGTTCTCAAAATTCCTGACAACGCCCTGCCCCGGCCCTTCCAGCGCAAGGATCCGTCTGTCGGCATCGGCAAACCGGCGGATGATCTGCCAGGAACGGTCGCTTGACGGGTCAACAGAGAGCACAAGCTCGTCGTTAGGCCCAAGCTGCTCCAATATGGACGCCATCTGCTCCGCCAGATATTTTTCTCCGTTGTATACGGCCATCGCCACAGACACGCGAATATTCATCTTTGCTCCTTGCCGATTATGCGATTTGATGCGCATGGCGCCAAAGTCAGATTCCGCCGGGACGCGATTTGTTCCCGTAATGGCTTTCGCAGTACGCCATATATGCGCCCGATCTCACATGGGAAAGCCAGTCCGTATGGGTGCAATACCATTCGATCGTCTCTTTGATGCCTTGCTCAAACGTATAGGCAGGCTCCCAGCCGAGTTCCGTCGTGATTTTGGTGTTGTCGATCGCGTAACGGCGGTCGTGCCCCAGACGGTCTTCCACATGCCGGATCAGATCCTCCGTTTTGCCAAGCGTCTTTAAAATCAGACGCACGATCTCAATATTCGCCCTTTCGTTATTGCCGCCGATATTATACACTTCGCCCGGCTGCCCCTTTTCAAGCACCGTGAGTATGGCGCTGCAATGGTCTTTGACATGCAGCCAATCTCTTACCTGAAGACCGTCGCCGTAAACGGGCAGCGGCTTTGAATCAAGCGTGTTGACGATCATCAGCGGTATCAGCTTTTCCGGAAACTGATAGGGACCGTAATTGTTTGAACAGCGCGTGATGTTTACAGGCAGCCTGTAGGTTCTGTGATAAGCGCGCGCGAGCATATCCGCCGATGCCTTGCTCGCCGAATACGGGCTGTTTGGCGCGAGAGGCGTCGTTTCGGTGAATTTGCCGGTATTGCCGAGCGCGCCGTACACCTCGTCTGTCGAAACTTGAAGATATTTCACGCCGTTACGGTAAACCGGATATCCATCGGCGTCCCTGCCCGTCTGCCAGCTCGTTTTTGCGGCATCCAGCAGGCATTGCGTACCCAGCACGTTGGTTTTGATGAACAGTTCCGGTTCTTTGATGCTTCTGTCCACATGGCTTTCCGCCGCAAAATTGATCACATAGTCAAAGCCATGCGTCTCAAACAGCGATTCCACCAGCATCCTGTCCGTAATATCGCCTTTTGCAAAAATATAATGTTCGCTGCCCTCAAGGTCTTTCAGATTTTCCAGATTGCCCGCATAAGTCAGCGCATCAAGATTCACGATTGTCCAGCTGCCGCGCATATCCGCCAGATATTTAATAAAATTGGAACCGATGAACCCCGCTCCGCCAGTCACCAGTACTTTTTTCATGTGTCACCTCAATCAGAACGCATAGCCCGCTTGCCTGAGCGTCGGAAGCGCTTTGTCTTTTTCAGATAAAATGATCTCCATGCCGTCGATCGGCCAATTTATACCGATATCCGGATCGTTGTATATGATGCCCGCATCAAATTCGGGATGGTAAATCCGCGTGCATTTATATGCAAAGACCGCCTCTTGCGATAAAACGAGATAACCGTGGGCAAAGCCTTCAGGGATATACAGCATGCGCTTGTTATCGCCGGACAGTATTTCCCCAACGTATTTTCCGTATGTCGGCGAGCCTTTCCGCAGATCGACTCCCACATCGAATACAGCGCCCGAGATGACGCGCACAAGCTTGCCTTGGGAAAACCGCGTTTGCAGATGCAGGCCGCGCAGCACGCCTCTTTTTGACATGGATTCATTGTCCTGCACAAATGTCATGGACAGGCCCGCCTCAGAAAAAACGTCTTGCCGGTATGTTTCCATAAAATACCCGCGATCATCTCTGGACACCCGCGGCTCAA
Source organism: Clostridiales bacterium (assembly GCA_029265435.1). GTDB lineage: Bacteria > Bacillota > Clostridia > Christensenellales > SZUA-584 > SZUA-584. The sequence goes on along the minus strand of JAJUJH010000044.1, from coordinate 3,935 downwards.
TGATCACCAAATCCTCTATTGGCGTTTTTATCACGCTGATTTCAGCCATTATCGCCCTCTCTTTCGGCCAGCATGTTTAAATATCTGCCATAGGCGGTTTTCATCAGCGGCTCCGCAAGCCTTCGTAATTGTTGCACGCCGATATAACCCATGCGAAACGCGACTTCCTCGATGCAGGCGATATAAAGCCCCTGCCGTTTTTGTATGGTCTCCACAAAATTGCCCGCCGCGATCAAATCGTCCTGCGTTCCCGTGTCAAGCCATGCGATTCCTCGTCCGAACACCTGAACGGTCAGCAGTCCCTTTTCCAAATAAGCGTTGTTTACGTCCGTAATTTCAAGCTCGCCCCGCCAAGACGGCCGAATGCTCTTTGCAATGTGCACCACGTCATGATCATAAAAATACAGCCCCGGCACCGCAAGGCTCGATTTCGGTTTTTTGGGTTTTTCCTCAATGGATACCGCCCTGCCTTGCTTATCCATCTCCACAACGCCGTAAGCGCTTGGGTTGTTGACGTTGTATCCGAATATCACGGCGCCCTTTTTCAGCATTGCCGCGCGCTGAACAAGCTCCGAAAAACCGTTTCCGTAAAATATGTTGTCGCCTAGCGCCAAGGCGCATGCGTCGCCGCCGATGAATTCTTCGCCGATGATGAACGCTTCCGCGAGTCCGTTCGGCGCATGCTGCGCCGCGTAAGAAAACCGCATGCCAAGTTCCTCGCCGTTTCCCAAAAGCTTCTCAAAAAGAGGCAGATCTTCCGGAGTGGAAATGATAAGAATGTCTCTGATCCCTGCCAGCATCAGCGACGCGAGCGGATAATAGACCATCGGTTTGTCATAGACGGGCAGAAGCTGTTTTGAGACCGCTTTTGTGATCGGATAGAGCCGTGTGCCGGAACCTCCGGCCAAAAGAATGCCTTTCATTGTCAACTCCTTTTCATTTCACTGCCGAGGTATTCCTTAAGGGCTTCTTCCCAATGACGGAACACATTTTTGCCGATGCGCTTCAGCCGGGCGTTTTCCAGAACGCTCCAAGCGGGTCTTTTTGCGGGGCGGACAAACTCCTCGCTCGTCACGGCGGTCAAATCGACACGCAGATTGGCAATCTCAAAGATTTTCTTTGCGAAATCATACCAGCTGCATTGGCCTTCGCATGTCGCGTGGTACAGCCCGTAAGCGCCCGTGCCAATGAGCCCGCAGACCGCATTCGCGAGATCGACTGCAGAAGTGGGGGAACCGATCTGATCGCAGACGACGCGCGCTGTGCCTTTTTCCGCAAGCCGGAGCATCGTTCTCACAAAGTTGTCGCCGTCGCCATATAGCCACGCGGTACGCAATATGTAATGTTTTGCGCCGGATTGCCGGACAAACTGTTCCCCCGCCAGCTTTGTTCTGCCATACACCGTAGAAGGCTTGCACTCATCGTCTTCGATGTAAGGCCGCGGCAATCCGTTCATCAGTACGGGGTCTCCGCTGAATACATAATCGGTAGAGATATGGACGAGCTCGATTCCCTTGCTTTCACATATCTCGGACAAAATCTTTGGCCCCAGCGCATTAATGCGGTATGCATTGTCCGCGTCCGTTTCAGCCTTGTCCACATTTGTATACGCGGCGCAGTTGACCACCGTCGTCGGTGCTGTTTCCAATATGCGCCTCTTAATAGAAGACGCGTCCGTAATATCCGCCTCCGGATAATCATATGCCGCAAATTCCACGCCGCGCGCTGACAGGGATTTTTGCATTTGTCTGCCAAGCTGCCCGTTTGAACCGATAATCAATACTTTCATATCGCGCCGCCTTAGCCTTTGTCAAGCCCGAAAGCTAAAGCTTTTGATGCCTCCATTTTCGCATATACTTGAACATCGAATGAATTTGGATCAAAAAATACTTAAGGCGCCTGCTGCCCGCGCGTTCCCATTCATGAAAAACCACAAAAGAAGGGTTGTATTCCGCGCGCGCATACCGCCGGATTTCCCGTGTCAAATCCGCGTCCTCAAAATACATAAAGTATCTGCCGTCAAATCCCCCGACCTTTTTAAACAGCGCCGTCCGCATAAACATAAAAGCGCCTGTGCAAAACTCAATATCGAAAGCTGTATCGGCGTCCTTCTCACGCATCTCGTATGCGGCGCGGTATTTTTTCAAAAAAGGCAGATCGATCCGGCGCGCCGCGAGATAAATCAAACGCGGATTTTTCTTCGGCAAAAGCTGCAGCGTGCCGTCGGGAAACAGCACCTTGGGCGTAAGCATGCCGATATCCGGATGACTGTCAAGATATTCGGCCATGCGGCGAACCACATTTTCGCTCATTGTAATATCCGGATTGATGATCAGATGATATCGGCTGTTCAACTTGTCCAATACAACATTATGGGCTTTGCCGAAGCCCAGATTTTTTTTGTTTTCGATAAGCGTGATATTGGAACGCAGCCGACGCTTGACGATGGGAACGGTCCGATCGGTTGAACCGTTATCCACGATAAAGAGTTGATAGTCCATATCATTCATATGATTCTCAATCATATGAAAAAAGCCGTCTATCCATTTTTCGCTGTTGTATGTCACTAAAGACATTGACACGGAATATTCCGACATCGCCACCTCTTGATACCGCTCTGTGTTTCATTTATGTATCATACACCACTATCGAGGAATACTCAATAATACCGCGCATATTCATGAAAACGGCAGTCCGGTCAATTCGTTAATCTGGAAACAAAAAACAGAATTCCTGCAATCACCATCATCTTAGCCTTCTGTGTTGCCTCGTGAAGGGGAATGTGTTAGAATCGCATTAATTGATCGTGTATAAAATTGGAGGCATTATGAAACGGATCATCGTTTTTATTTTATTGACCGTCATGGCGGCCGTTGTTTCGGTTTCCTGCGCTGCGCCGGAGGTGTCTCTGACGCCGGTTCCCACTCCGACAGCAACGAGTGAACCGACGCCTGTTGCAACAATATCGTCCGAACCCACGCCGACTCCGAAACCGACTGACATATCCTATACAACAGGGCTCCATTTCGAGGGCGAATACAAACCCGTGATGTGTGTGATCGAAAATTCGCCTGCCGCCCGTCCGCAGACCGGATTGCAGACGGCTGATGTGGTTTATGAAGTGCCTGTGGAAGGTGCGATTACCCGTTTCGTATGCGTGTTTTCGGATAACATACCGGAAGGCGTGATGCCGGTAAGAAGCGGACGCGTGTCGTTTCTGTTTTTGCAGCAGGAATGGGATGCGGTATTCATGCATTTTGGCGGCTCCGGTTCGGGCAGCAAATCGGCCCCTGACTATACATATTACGGCAATCCGCTTAGCAAAAGCGTGAAAATAGACGTGGATCTTCTGAACGGAAAATGGAGCAAATACTACTATCGTGTCAAGGACAAAAAAGCCCCGCATAACGTTGTGGGCAATTTGCAGATGGCGCAGAAGCTTTACGATTATTCTCCCGCTCCGCTTGATTGGAAGTTTGACAGCAGCGTGTCGTATACCGGGGACGATGTGACCGAGATCAAGCTGGCGATGTGTTCAAACGACGATGATTTTATATCGTATAAATACGATGCGGCAAAGGATGTGTATCTTCGCTATATGAACGGCGAGGAGTTTAAATCCGCCGAAACAGACGCGCAGGTGTCTGTAAAGAACCTGATTGTTCAGTACTCGACATATGAATCGAGAGATGTCTATAAGGTATGGAATATGCTTGGGAACGGACGCGCGGATTTTTATATCGGAGGCAAGCTCATAAAAGGGACATGGAGCAAAGAGACGCCCCAAAGCCAGACGATGTATTGCGACGATAAGGGGCAGCCGATTGTTTTAAGGCCCGGCAACACCTGGATCGAGCTGACCACAGAAAAATAAGCTGTGCGGAGTGGGTTGACTTTGGATAAGGACAGGCGAAGGGTGTCCATAGCGATGGCTG
>JAJUJH010000165.1 GCA_029265435.1 Clostridiales bacterium | reverse complement strand
TTTAAGATGATGTCCTGCGCCATGATCTGGCCGTCCCTTTCATCCTCCTCAACGCTTCGCTGCGCCTTGTTGAAAAAGTCATACATATCTATCTGAGCGAATCGCGTCGTCCCATTTAGGCTTTTTTCTTCAACCGTCAATACATCGTTTTCAATCCCGGCATAAATATATGTCGATAATTTTTCTCCGCCGCGAAGATAGACGCCCTGCGAACCGTACATATTGCCTTTCAGCCTGACATCCAGCTCCAGATTCTGCACGTTGATACCCGACTTCTTGACGCGCCCGAAGCCCGACGGCATACTCGTAAGAACAATGCTGTTGTCTTTAAATTCAGCCGCGCCCTCTTCCACATTCCAGCCGGACGCCTTTGCGGTATCGCCTGTCACAAAACGGATGTCCTGTTTTGTATCGTCCCATATCCGCATCAGCAAATGGTTCGTATACCAATATGCCTGCGGCTGAAGACGGGTCAGGTCAAGCGGTGTGCTTTCAAGATTATTGACGCTGTACCCTTCCCTATTGAAGCAAAGCGTAAACGTATTTTTGATTTGCTCTTCATTCTCCGCGCTGACAAGCTCGTTTGTTCCGTACTTGATCTTTGAATTCGCGTGCATCAGGCAATATGACGACGGTATAAAACCGAGCCGGCTTGAGTATAAGGTCTTCATCTTGTCATAATCAAGCTCGATCCTGTTTTTCATCTCCGAATAGTTTTCGATTGCCACACCGTCTCTGTCGCGGATGAAGTCCATTAAATAGTGATCGTAATCGCGATGGATATACTGAGAAAGGTCTGAAAACTCCGCGCTGTTGAGCCGTCCGATAAAATGCTTGTAGCGGTCGTATACGTTGATGTATTCGAGACGATAGCCGTTTGTACCGATGTCCCAGTACGTGCTGTCTAAAAGCTCCTTTAAGTCGCCCGCACTTAAGAATTTGTTGTCGTATATTTCCATCTTGTCGGCATATGAAAACATCATGGCATGACAGTTGTACTTTTCTATCACATCGGAGGCGAAAATAGCCGTGTCTCTTCTTCCATCTTCAAACATCAATAACAGCGCCTTTTGAGGAAGCGGCGTTCCGTTTTTATAATAATCGATAACGTCTTCTTCCGTGATGGTCGTATAACCCGAAGCCAGCAGCGCGGCGACCTGTTCATCCAGCCGCTGCTTGCTGATCAGGTTCTGCGCATTGTTGCCGTACCGATCCACACCCACATAAGAAATCGCAATAAAACCGTTCTTTGGATTGGCAACCGCATCCTCGTCCAGCGCCCTGACGTAATGCTTCGTGACAAACAGCACATCAATAAGCACAAACAAAAGGGCCGCCAGCATGATTATCTCAAAGACAGTCCGCATCCGTTTGCGCCTCTCGTGCTGTTTTAAAAAGCGATCGGTCTCATTCATGCCGTCACATCACCCGCTTTGCCGTTTTGCTCCGCGTTTCTGTTTTTCCTGTTCTGCGCCTCAACATCGCTGGGCGTCATCCGTGTTCCCCATGTCGATTTCCAGAATGTAAACCAGGCCACCGGCATTTGCCAGAGCAGGATGAATACATAATAAAAGCAGAACACAAACCCGTAAAACCAAAGGTTGCTTTTTCGGAAGAACATCTGCGCAAAGCTCATCATGCTCGCAAGCAGCACAAGCCCCATCAAAAACGTCAGCGGGAATATTCCGTATACGATCGGAAAATAGACCATGTTGTAAAGCACGACAACAGGCGCCAGAATCGGCATCACAAAGCCCATATAAAAGAACAGCGACATGAACGGTTCCTTTTTCCATATGAACTTCGCCGCGATCACCGATTCTCGCAGCCACGAGCGTTTCCAGCGAATTTGCTGCTTCAAAAGCATTTTATGGGTGTTCGGCACGATCGTCGAGCATATTGCCGTATCCTGATAAACCGTCCGGTGTTTTTTCAATATGAAGTTCGTCATGCTCCTGTCGTCGCCAAACGTGGCTCTCTGCCCCAAAAACTTCTGGTTGAGCCAAGCGTCCAAATTCTCCATGACAATCGATTTGCGGTAGCAGGCCAGCGGCCCGGAAAGGCACGTGACCGCGTCGAAGTAGGATTCGGCGGCTTTCATGACGCGGAATGCGATGTAATAACGCACCGCCTGCATTTTTGTGACCATGTTCGTATAGGTGTTCGCGACGTCCGTCCGTCCGGAAACGCCGCCGATTTTTTCGTTCTTCATGGGCTGAACAATATGCCTGATTGCGTCGGGCGCAAGAAAGCTGTCCGAATCCACAAAAACCAGCAGATCGTGCTTGGCATGGCGGGCGCCTCTGGCCATTGCTTCACGCTTGCCCTGATTTTCGATTCTCTCTATATACTTGACGCGGTTTTTGATATTATAGCGGTCGTCTTTGCCGTATATATTTTTGATTGCGTCAAAAATGACCTGTTTCGAGCGATCCGTCGAATAGTCGTTGACGATGATGACCTCCAGCTTATCCATCGGATAATCCTGGTCAAGGCAGCAGCGTATCGTCTTTTCTATCCACTCCTCCTCATTAAAACATGGGATAATAATTGTCACGCCCGGCGTATAGTCGGGATCGACGGGGAACGGCTTATAAAGCGCGCCGAACAAATACCGCGACAGAATATATATCGCAGTGATAATGCTGTATAAATAGAGCAGCCTGTTGAACCTGAAGTAAACAAGCCCTTCAAGACGCATCAGAAAGATCATCAGCGTCACGCCAAACAGCATCAGAGACGATACCATCAGAGACGACCGGTCTTTGTGCCGTTTGCAGTATTCGTCAAGATCGATGCCGAATTCAAACGCCGCAAACAGCATATTGTCTTTTTCGAAAAAACGGACAAAACGCGCGCCGATTTTAACGCTGCTTTCCATGCCCTCCGGCAGAACGCCGGGAGGAATGCGAAAAAACAGTTTTATCTCTTTGGCTTTCTTCAGCCTTTCAATCCTTGCGTCGTCAGATGCGTTGGCATTCTGCGGCTCCGCACCTTCCCGTGCCGGCAAGCTTACCAGTATGCCGCTTTGCGAAATATCCGAGCATGTCCCGTTAAAAACAAACCGGCGGCTTGAGCTGCAGACGATTCTCACCGGGAAATCGCCCTCAAAGCGTTGGCCGGGCGAATACCCCGCCGTCGCTTTATTTGACTTTTTTTGATTGGCGGCAAGCTCTTCGCGCCTGTCCCTTACGGTGCGCTGATATGAAGGATCGGGAATGTGCGGGAACATCCTCCTGTCCGATTTTGGCCTCATGAACACGTCTTGAACTTTTTTCTTTTTCAACGCTCAACCCGCCTCACATCATTTTAAATAGTCGCTCAATTTCGCAAAGCGATATCCCTTTGCCCTCAGCCGTTCAATGATAAGCGGCAAAGCATCCGCCCCGCTCGAATTATCGGTAAGGTGCATCACGATAAGGCTGCCAGGCTGCGCGTTCGATACCGCATAGTCCACGACTTCGTCTTTGGACCGCTCATAATCCTGCGTGCTGACGGTGGAAAGCAAAACATATTTGAATCCCGTGCCGAGCACCGCGTTAATCGTCGATTGATCGTACTCAAGGGTCGGCGGCCTGAAGAAAAGGTTCGGCTCACGGCCAATGATGCGCGTCAATGTCTGGTGGCATTTCACCACCTCATCCTGAAGCTCCTCTGGCGAGATCTTCGTAATGACCTTGTGGTAATACGTATGGTTGCCGATATCATGTCCGGCTTCCGCGATGGCACGCAGAAGATTCGGATTCTTTTCCGCCGACGAGCCGATGATAAAGAAACTCGCCTTCACGTTATACTCGTCCAGCGTGTCAAGAATTCGCGTGATTGTTTTATCGCCGCCCCAGTCGTCAAATGTCAAAAAAACCACCTTTTCCTTGACCGGAACGATGCTGAGCGATTTTCCTTGTATCGAGGCGTTTGGATCATAATCCTTATTGATCTTGATCGCGTCCCATCCCTGGATATCTTCCAATGGCATTGTCACATATTGATGATCGTAGATATCGTCGATTGTCTCGAAATGATATCCGATATCAAATACGATATTTGCAATTCCTTCGACAAGCGCATCGAGCTTGTAATAATTGTTGGTCCTCAAATAAATGATGTCGCCCCTGTGAAACCCTTTGCCGAAATATGACATCAGCTCATCAAGGCTTTTTCCTTCTACCGCAAGCGGGTTCTTGTTATAAAGCACCGGAATCAGCCCCACCTCGCGGCAGGCTTTCGCCATGTTTTCACTGACTTCGCCATGAACGGGCCGGTAAAGCCTCGGGGCAATTCCGGTCGTCTGCTCGATGGCCGAAACGCTCTTTATCAGATCGCTGCAGCACTCATTATAACTGAGCTTTGATATGCCGCGGCTCAAAAAACCGCTGCTTTGTATGCTGTGCCCCCGCGACGCGATTTCCTTCACAAGAGCAGCCCGCTCTATCGCTTCCTGTCCGGAGACGAAAAAAGACGCCTTGATGCCGAGCGTATCCAGCGTATCCAAAAGGCTGATGACTTTTTCGTCCGTCCCCAATACCTGGAATGTCAGCGAGACCGCTTTTTGCGTCGTCGCCGCGCTGCTGATGACAGGCATCGGCTCAACGCTTTCAGCGT
>JAJUJH010000023.1 GCA_029265435.1 Clostridiales bacterium | reverse complement strand
GCCGCCAGTTCCCCGGCCAGGCCGGGATAGCGCTGGCTGAGGCTGGCGCTGTCGGCGGCGGGGTGGGCCTGGGGGCGGCTCATGGCGCTTCCCCTGGGGCCAGCAGCCCGTCCTGGGCCAGTTGTTGGGCCAGCTGCCGCAGGGCCGGACGTTGCAGCTTGCCCATGGGGTTGCGCGGCAGGGTGGCGACCCGCTGGATCAGCCGGGGCCGGCGCGGCGAGGGCAGGCGTTCGTCCAAGCCGTAAAAGCCTGAAAAAACCGGACACCGCCGCAATCAGTATCGCGGCATGAAGTCCCGATACCGCAAGCACATGCGCAAGCCCCGTATCCTTGAACGCCGCGTATGTGTCCTCGTCGAGCGCCTGCTTGTCTCCAAACAGCATCGCTTTTGCGACGGGCGCGGTATCGGCGGAGAACACGCCGTCCGCCACGCGGCCCAAACCCGCGCGGATATCCGCAAGCGCCGAACCGAACGAGACGGCATTGCCCGTCACCGTCACCGTTTCGGCATACGCTTTATACCGAATGCCTTCCGTCAAAAGATACAGCCTCTCATCAAAACCGCCCGGATTGCGCACGCCGTCGGGCACTTTGACTTCGGCCTCGGCTTCAATCAGATCGCCGCTTTTCACAGACGACGGCAAAGGCACATACAGCTTGATGCCGCCGCAGGGCTGCCCGTCGACATGCGCGTCTTCAAGCACGCATATCAGGCTGCCGTAGTCGCTGACAAAAGGTTCTGCGGCGACATGTCCCGTTACCCTGCTCAATCCGTCGGGCAGATACGGCTCGTTCACCGCCGCCGACGCGAGGTGCGCCCCAAGAAACGCAAGCGCGGCACAAAACAGCGCCATCACGGGCTTCGCTTTTTGAAAAACCCAAAAAAAGCAGACAGCCGCGGCGGCGCTGACCGCGGCGGCTATGAGATAAAAATCTGTGAATTCAACATAACGGCCAAGAACGATGCCCGCCGCCAGACAAACGGCCAGCGCAGCAAGCGGGCGTCTGTTGACGATACGGCTTCGCCGCATTCCGTGTTCCACCGATCAGACCTCGTATGTTTTCATTTCCTCGATCAGCATGGCTGACGGGAAGTTCTTTTTCACCTAGTCCAATATGTCCGTCTCGTGGTATTCGGGAAACAGATGCGTGATCAATAAGCGTTTTGCGCCGGCGTCCCGCGCAATCGCCCCCGCCTCCTCCGCGTCCACATGCGGCGCGCCCGGCGTCTTGTCGCGCGAAAGAAAAGCGGCTTCCATCAGCATCAGATCGGCTTTGTCCGCAAACGGCGCGAGCCTGTCGTTTTCGCGCGTATCGCCCGAATAGACGAAAGCTCTTCCGTCGGCTTCAAAACGCATCGCATAGCTTGGCACGGCATGCGGCATCAGCGCGAAACGGACGTCCAGCCCGCAGATTCCGGCGGTCATGCCGTCTTCAATGATATGCGCGTCCATCATGCCGTGCGAGCAAATAAGGCCGTATTCGGCTTGAGGCTCGGCCGGCAGATAAACCGGCAGAGGCGAGACTCTCCGCCCCATTTTCTTTGAGGCATCCAGCGCGTAGCGCAGCGTCAGAACGTCGCCCATATGATCGGCATGCAGATGGGACAGCACAAGCACGTCGATATCCGCCGTTCCGATGAGCCCCAGCAGCTTTGAAAGGGTGCCGCAGCCCAAATCGATCACGATATTTTTTCCGCCATGCGACAGCAGATAGCATGAACAGCCCGCACCCGCGCGCGGGTATGGGCCGTACCGTCCGATACAGGTCAGCTTCATTTGAGGAGTCCTTTCGTCCGTTTAACGGGATAATAGAATATCGCCGCGACGCCGACGCCGGCGCCCCACTGAATCAGATTGAACGGCAGCGTGCCCGCGGCATACGACCAGCCGAACATCGCCCATTCAAAAAGCCCGTAGCCTGCCGTCATAATGGCGCCGCCCAGTATGCATGCGGCCACAAAACGCGCCAGTCCGCCCTTTCGGATCATCAGCGCGCAGACAAGGCCCATCAGTGCCTTAATGACCAATGTGGCGGGAATATAGATGCCGCCTCCCAGCAGGAGATCGGCCAGCATGCTCCCGATGCCCGCCGCAGCCGCCGCCCATGGCGCGCTAACGAGTATGCCGGAGCAGTAGATCACGCTGTCTCCGATATTCATGTATGCGCCGCTCGTATTGACGGGAAGGCGTAAAAGAAAAGTAAACACGAAAATCAGCGCGGCCAGTATGCTTGAAATAACCAGCGTCTTGGTATGGCTCTGTTTTTCCAATTTTGTCCTCCAAAATAGCTTTTTTTTATGATAATGCATTTTTGAGGCGGATGCAACGGCTGAATGGGCGGCGATCGCGTTTTTCAGTCAAAGCGGAGTCTTGTTCGGCAGTCACGCGCTGTGCCCCCCTTCATATACTGATATGGAATCGTAGAATATGGGGGCTATCAGTTATGTGCGGGATCGCAGGCATTGTGGATTTTGAGAATGATATGCTGAACGAAAGCGCCACGCTCGCGGCCATGATGTACGCGCTCAGCCATCGCGGGCCGGATTCGGCGGGCGCTTTTTTGACGCATCAGGCGGCGCTCGGCCACAGGCGGCTCACCGTTGTCGATCCGGCCGGGGGCAGCCAGCCGATGACGCGAAGCGTCGGTTTCAATACATACACCGTGGTTTACAACGGCGAGCTGTACAACACGCCGGAGCTGCGCGGCGAGCTGCTCGAAAAGGGGCATCGTTTCTTCTCCCATTCCGATACCGAGGTGCTGCTGATGTCCTATGTGGAGTGGGGCCCTTCCTGTGTGGAGCGGCTCAACGGCATATTCGCTTTCGCGATATGGGACGAAAAAAAACAGCGCATATTCCTTGCGCGCGACCGCATGGGCGTCAAGCCGCTTTTTATCGCGCGGGCGGGACACGCGTTGATTTTCGGCTCCGAAATCAAGGCATTGCTTGCGCATCCGAAGATTTCTCCCATCATGGACGAAAACGGCCTGCTTGAGCTGTTTGCCCTCGCGCCCGCGCGCACGGCCGGCAAAACGCTTTTCAAGGGCATCGAAGAGCTTCGTCCCGGCGAATGCATGATGTACTCGCCGCTCGGCACATACGTCCACAAATACTGGCAGTTTGTGAGCGCCGATCATACCGACAGCCTTCATAAAACCGTCGAGACGCTTCGCGGGCTCATCGTCGATTCCGCAAAGCGCCAAATGGTTGCGGATGTGCCCGTATGCACGTTTTTGTCGGGCGGTATCGATTCGAGCACGCTCTCCGCTGTCGCATCGGCGGCGCTGGCCGAAAAGGGTGAAACGCTCCGCACCTTCTCCGTCGATTATACGGACAACGACAAGTATTTCACGCGCAGTGTATTCCAGCCGAGCCCCGACAGCGAATACATCGACATCATGCGCCGCCATATCGGGAGCGAACACAAAACATGTCTTTTCGGCTCGGATGAGCTTGTGGCTTCTCTGCGCGCCGCGATGACCGCGCGCGACCTTCCGGGCATGGCCGATGTGGATTCAAGCCTTCTGCTGTTCTGCCGCGACATCAAAAAATATGCGACCGTGGCTCTTTCAGGCGAATGTGCGGACGAGATTTTCGGCGGGTATCCGTGGTTTTACCGCGACGAGCTCTTGCACCTCGATATGTTTCCGTGGGCCAACTCGCTTGATCTGCGGCGCTGCGTGATGTCGCGTGCGCTTTCAAAACTGCCCATCGAAAGCTACGCCAAAAGCCGGTATTTCGACACCATCGAGGAAACGCCGCTGCTCGGCAGCGAAACGCCTTTGGAGCGCCGGCGCCGCCAGATGTTTTATCTCAACATCAAGTGGTTTATGACAAATCTATTGGAGCGAAAGGACAGAATGAGCATGGCCTGCGGGCTTGAAGTCCGCGTGCCGTTCTGCGACCACCGCATCGCCGAATACGCGTGGAACATACCCTGGAGCGTCAAAAATATCGGCGGCATGGAAAAGGGCATACTGCGCCTTGCCGTGAAAGACCTGCTGCCCGAAGCGATTTACAACCGCAAAAAAAGCCCGTATCCCAAAACGCACCATCCCGAATACACGCGGCTTGTGTCCGAAGCGCTCAAGGCCGTTCTTCAGGACCCCAAAGCGCCCGTTCACGCGCTTATCGACCGCCGGTCGGTGGAGGATATGCTCGATTCTCTCAGCCTTGTGACGCCGTGGTTCGGGCAGCTGATGACGGGGCCGCAGCTTTTCGCGTTTCTGCTGCAGCTCAACATGTGGCTGGAAGATTATCAAGTGAAAATCGATATATAGAAAAGCATACTGCCGCGCTCGATTCTCCATACGATTCTGTGATGCCGTATAACGATAAGCGCCCATTCAGGCAAAGCGCGTTTTTTATCCGGCTGTTCTCAAGCCGTATGCGCCGTCCTTATTTTCAGGCATCGTTTTCTCACGAAAAAGCGTCAGCCGATGTTTTTGATGATGCCGTAGTTCTTCAAAAACGGGTCCGACAGGCAAAGATGCCCGGCCAGCGTCCGCGTCTGCTTGCCTTCCACGAGAAACTGCACCTTGTTGATGCCGTCCATCGCGGTCACGGTGTTGACGATCGCATATACGAGCAGCATTTCGTTCTGCGCCGAAATATCCGCGCAGGCTTCCTTGAAGCCTTCAGACAGGTTGACGTAAGCCGTATCGTTATACACTTTGACGGAAAGGATATCTTCTTCCTTCATATCGCCGATTTTCACCGCGTTGATATTGGCCGGATCTCCCTTCTGCGGCCCGCGCATCAGCGCGCGCACGCGCTCAAGCGCGCTCCATATCTTCCCCTGCTCCATGCTGCGTGACACCTCAAGCAGCAATCCGGAATCCGCATACTGAAAATACAGAGGTGCGCTGGAGCCGATGTATCCGAAAAAGTCGCTTCTTTTTGTGCCGCCGTTAACCGCGTCAAGCTGTGCCGGCACGCCGTTGACGAAAATGTGCACCTCGCGTACAAACGGCACAAAGCCGGTGATGCTGTATACGATGGCCGCATATGAAAGAAGCATGCTTTTTGACCCCTCGTATGAAGCGTCCGAAGGAGGCGCGCTGAAATTCAGCGCCACATTGCAAGTGCCGTCTCCGTTGTCCGTCACGACCGGCGCGCCGATCAGGGATACGCCGGAAGCAAGCGGGCTGTTCATCATGTTCGTATTATTCGGGCCCTTTTTAAGCTCGTCGATAATGGCCGACACATAAGCGGCTTTATCGTCCGGGCTCGACGGCAGATACTTGACCGTCCGCACGGAGGGCAGTATGTAGTCGCCGCTGGCGGCTGTAAAATAAAGCACCGTCGCAATGTCGGCGGGCGCCGGGCCGGCCGAAGCGGTTTCGTTTGGAGAAGGCTGTTCATCACCGGCCGTGGGGTGCGGCGATGCGGCAGGAGCCGGCGTTTCCGTGTCCTGCGGTGTTTCTCCGGGCGGAAGATAATTGGCTTTCGCGTTGTTGTAAGCCACGTACACGTCGCCCGTCTGCTTCTTGAGCGGCGCGCAAGGATACCCTTGGAATCCCTCGCGCAGATTGTTGTAGAATACGCTGACGGCGGCCGCGCCGAGAATATCGCTGACGGTGTTGGCGATCGCCATTTCCATGATATATTTCGCGTCGGGCGGCATATCTGCGGCGCTGCCCTTCAGATAGATATTCGCCACGCCGTTTGAAAACTCGATAAAATCGAGCGATACGCCGTCCGGCGCAACGCGTGTGAGGCTGCTGTTGGACGGGCCGAGCAGCAGCGCTTTCACCGCCGACACCGCGGGGTTCAGATCCTGCTCCACGCTGAGAAGCCGAAGATCGGCGGTCAGCGTGCGTCCTTCGCTGTTCAGAAAGTACACCGCGGCCTTTTTTGTGCTGCCCATCGAATCGACATCGTTCATATTAAGCGTGCTGACGGGCACGTCCCGTCCGGTGCCTTTCGAGTCCTGTATGACGCCGCAGCCCGACAGCAGCAGCAGACAGGCGGCCGTCACCGCCGCGCAAAACCGTTTCATCGTTTTACCCCACATTGATCAGCACGTTGACTATGGACGAATACGAGACTTTCCACAGTTCGTTTTCCCTCACCATCACAACCGGTTTCATCGTCCGCTGTATATCGCCGCTGCGCGTTTTGATGGTATAGTTCAGAAAAACCGTCGCGGACTGGCCGTCGCTTGAAACATTGACGCCCATCGTCTGGAACGCATCCAGCACGTTTGTGCTCGTTTCCCCGAGCGCGGCCGAAAAGTCGTCGCTGTCGGGCTTCACGGTGCCGTCGATGTTCGTATATGCGGTGTAGTTGTAAAGCTCGGCCCAGTCCTTTTTCGAATATGAATCCAGCGCCTCCGCAAGCGTCCTTTCCGGCGTCAGTATGATATCTCCGTTCCACGGCAGCGCGTCAAGCGCCTTGTCCTCGCCGGCAAACCCCGCCTCGCTGCGCATGATGCCCTGGCTGCCGTTTTTGCGCTGTATATTGATCTGCACGCGCGAATACGTACCCATTTCGGTTATGGTATCCACGATGGAATAGATCGCCAGCTGTTTGAGATCGCCCACGGACACGTTTTCGAGCGCGGAAGTTTCCGGATCGGTGGTGATAAATTCCTCGCTGAGCGTCACAAACAGAATATCCTCGTTGTTTTCGACGCTCACAAGCGACACGCCGTCCCAGAACAGGCCGACAAGCTCGCTCCTGTCCGCCGACGGCCCGTCTATGAGCGCCTGTATCACAGCCTGTTCGCGCTTCTGGCTCACCGGCACTTCAATGGAGCGCGTTTCGCCCGCAAGAAGCCGGTCGCCCTTGTAAGAATAGTAGAGCCGGACTTTGGACGTGTCCTTGTTCGCGGATTCCGCCCGCGGATTGATTTCCGGCGTATTTTTATTCGTTTCATCGTTGCCCGCCGCCGCGCAGCCGGATAAAACCAGCAAGCCCGCAAGCAGCAGAGCGGCCATTCTTTTCCTTTGCATATGGTTCTCTCCTATCCCTTGATCGGCAAATACAGCGTAAATACGCTGCCGAGGCCCTCCTCGCTCTGCACCTCGATGCTCCCGCCATGCAGCAGAGCGATGGTGCGCGCAATATGCAGCCCGAGGCCGCTTCCGCCCGTTCCCCTCGCGCGGGCTTTGTCCACGCGGTAAAACCGGTCGAACAGATGCGGCAGTTCGTTTTCCGGTATGCCGCAGCCGTCGTCCTTGATCTCGATGGCGGCGTTCGCGCCGCTCTTTTGCAGCGATACCCAAACATGGCCGCCCTTTTCCGTGTATTTGATCGCGTTGTCGATGAGGTTCGTAACCGCCTGCATCACCTTCACCGCATCGCAGTTGATTTCAAGGTCGCTGCCCACCGTATACATGAGCGAAATGTCCTTTTCATGCGCGATGGGCTGCAGGGCATTCACCGTTTTTTTGACCAGCTCGCTCAGGAGTATCTTTTCGATCTTCAGCGCCTGCGTCTCGCTGTCCGTTTTCGCGAGCGTCAGCAGCCCCTGAATGATATCCGTCAGGCGGTCGATCTCGTTGTTGATGTCTCCCAGAAATTCCTTGTATATCTTTTCGCTCACACCGTCCTGATACAGCAGCGACTCGATCAGTATTTTCATTGAACTGAGCGGCGTTTTGAGCTCGTGAGAGGCGTTGCTCACAAACTCGCTGCGTTTCCTGTCGAGGTTTTCAAGCTTTTCGCTCATCGTGTTGAACGTGTCGGCGAGCGCGGTCATCTCGTTATGCCCGGATATGTTGATGCGCTGGTGCAGGTTGCCGCGCGATATGGACAGCGCGACGGATTTGAGCTCGTTGATGGGGCGCGTGATGTAGCCCGAGAAAACGACGCTGATGACAAGCACCAGCACGCTGGCCGCCGCCACGATCAGAAACACGATGTTCACGAATTCCTGCTTCAGTGCGACGACGTCCTGAATATCCGCCGCGTACAGCACCGCGCCGATGGTTTCGCCGTCCGACACGATGGCCGACGTATAATAAACCGAATAAAACGGCTGTCCCGTACCGTCGTCTATCTTATGAAAGCCGTACGACGTGTCCAACGGGCCGAGCAGCACATCGGACACCTCTTTATGCTCAAGCTTCTGCCCGTTGAGCAGCGAAAAGCTGTCTATCTGAACGATGCCCGATTTATTGAGCACCAAAAAACGTCCGCCGAACTCTTTGGAGCTCTGCTCCGCGATATCGTACATTTTTTTCGCGTTGTCGCTGCTCAGATAAGGCGCGATGCTGACCGCCACGTTGCTTGTGTTTTTTAGCTGGTCGCGCACGCGGATATTCACAAGGTAATCCTCCGCAAGATACGATATGACAAAAGTGACCGCCGCAAAAGCGACGGCGGTCACGATAAGGTAGATAAAAACGAAACGCCAGCGTATGGAATACAGCAGGCTATTTATCCGAGAAATAATATCCCACTCCCCACTTGGTCATGATAAACTCGGGCTTTGCCGGATTATGCTCAATCTTTTCGCGCAGGCGTCGGATATGGACGTCTACCGTGCGCAGGTCTCCTAAATACTCATATTTCCAGATCAGCTCGAGCAGCTTTTCCCTGTCGAACACCTTGCCCTTGTTCGTAATGAAAAGCTGCAGCAGATCGAACTCCTTGGCGGTCAGCGGCACATCCGCGCCGTCGATCTCAACGCTTCTGTTTTCCAGATTTACCGTCATGTTTTTTGCGCGAAGCACCTGCGGCTCGCGCGTCTTTTCGGCGCCTTCAACGCGCCTGAATATCGTCTTGATCCGAGCCTTCAGCTCGAGCATGTTGAAAGGCTTGGTCAGATAATCGTCCGCGCCGTACTCAAGCCCCATGATCTTGTCCATATCGTCGTCCTTGGCCGTCAGCATGATAATGGGCACGTTCGACATGCTCCGGATGCGCTGGCAGACCTCCATGCCGTCGATCTTGGGCAGCATTAAATCCAGCAGCACCAAATCGTATTGACCCTCCGAAAATTTATCAAGCGCCTGTTCGCCGTCAAGCGCCTCGTCAACCATGTAGCCGTCCTGCTGCTCGAGATTAAACCGAAGCCCCTTGATAAGGCTCGGCTCGTCATCAACGATCAGTATACGTTTCATATATGCTTCTCCTTTTTGCATGAATACGATCCAATAATACCGGATACGATTATACCACAATATGAAAAATAATAAAATCCCACGGAGACACGGATATGAAAAGGAGAGCGCGGCATAAACGGAGCCGTTTATTTTGACGTTTTCCGCCCGCCCGCGCTCTCCGCGGGCCTGCGGCGCGTCACTCCTTTGCTTTCGGACACGCGGGGCTTTGCATCGTTGTGCGAACGGTATGGCCCGCCGTCTTTGCGCGGCATACCGTCCCGGCCTTTTTCATGAACCTTTGCCTTCGGGGCGCGCCGATGCGTCCCTGAGCCCTTTGGCGCTTCGGGCGGTACAAGGCAGTCTTTTCCGCGCCCGATGAGATCGTCGCGCCCCGCCAGGTTAAGCGCCTCGCGTATGAGCGGCCAGTTTTTCTTGTTCGTAAACGCGAGCAGCGCGCGCTGCATCGCCTTTTCCTTTTGCGTCCTCGCCACGTACACTTCTTTTCCGGTGAGCGGATCCAGCCCCGTGTAATACATGCATGTGGAGAGCGTGCCGGGAGTCGGGTAAAAATCCTGCACCTGCTCCGGCACAAACCCCTGCTTCTTAAGCGTCAGTGCAAGCTCGATCGCGTCCGAAAGCGTGCTGCCCGGGTGCGAGGAGATATAATACGGCAGCAGGTACTGCGGTTTTCCCGCGCGCTTCGTCGCGTTTTCAAAACGTCTCGCGAACCGCTCATACACGCCGTAGCGCGGCTTGTTCATCAGCGCCAGCACATCGGCGCAAACATGCTCCGGGGCCACCTTGAGCTGTCCGCTCACATGCTTTTTCACAAGACGGTCAAGGAACCGGCCGTCCTTATCCGCCATGATATAGTCATACCGAATGCCGCTGCGTATGAACACGCGTTTCACGCCCTTGACGTTTTCCACCGCCTCCAGCACCTCGCTGATGCCCTTGTGGCTGACCTTCAGATTCGGGCAGACCGTTGGCGAAAGGCAGGTGCGCGTGCATCTCTGCGAATTCTTCGCCGTGCAGATCGCGTCGTAAAAATTCGCCGTGGGACCACCCACGTCGGAAATTATGCCCTTGAATTCGCTCATCCGCGCGATGCGCCCGGTCTCCTCGACGATGGATTTTTTGGAGCGTTTCTGTATCGTTTTGCCCTGATGCGCGGAAATCGAACAAAACGCGCACATGCCCGGGCAGCCGCGCAGCGCCGTGATGCCAAACTGCACCTCGGCGAGTGCGGGAACAGGCTCCTTATACGACGGATGCGGTTTTCTGCAAAAAGGCAGGCCGTAGATCGCGTCCATCTCGGGTGTGGAAAGAGGCAAGGACGGCGGAAACTGTATCAAATAACGACCGCCGTGAGGCTGCACCAGCGTTTTGCCGTGCGGTACGCTGTTTTGATAGATGATCCTGAACGCCTCGGCAAACGCCTTTTTGTCTTCCGCCACGCGTTCAAACGACGGCAGCTTTACATGCGCGCCGATGCCGTCAAGGGACGAGCGGAGAACGCACGTGCCGCGTATGCCAGCCATGTCCGCAACGCTCTCTCCGTTCCTGAGCCGCGTGCATATCTCATGCAGCGGACGTTCGCCCATGCCGTAAACGAGCAAGTCTGCCTTGGCGTCCGCAAGATAGGAACGGCGCACCTTATCCTCGAAATAATCGTAATGCGCAAAGCGCCTTTGCGTGGCCTCCACGCCGCCGATGATGACGGGCGTCTCCTTATGCGACTGCTTTAAGCGCGCGGTATACGCGATGCTCGGGCGCGGCGGGCGAAGCCCCGTCCTTCCGCCCGGCGAATACGCATCCTCACTACGCGGGCGCTTCGCCGCTGTATACATGTTGACGATGCCGTCCATGTTGCCCCCGCTGACGAGAAACGCATAGCGCGGCGTGCCGAGCTTTAAAAAATCGGCTTCGCTGTTCCAGTCCGGCTGTGCGATGACGCCCACACGAAAGCCGAGGCTTTGCACATAGCGCCCGATAACGGCGGCCGCAAACGACGGATGATCCACATACGCGTCGGGCGTCACCACGATAAAATCCAAAGGCTGGCCGTCCGTCTCGCTCAGAGACATCGGCAGAAATTCATTGTCCATACCATGCAGTATACCATCATATCATTGCCGCCAACAAGCGTCGATTCTGTGCATGCCGCCCGTTCGGTCAAGCGGCAGCTCCTTGACGGCTTCGCCGCCGTCCATGCTCAGCCACGCGCAGTCCGCATACCCGGGAACGATATTCACAGTGATCACATACTGAGCGCCGCCTTTTTTGTATTCGATCGTATAGCTGCCGAAGTCGTCGGGAACGCACGGATATATCGAAAGCACGCCGCGCTCGATGCGCAGCCCCAGAAGATGAACGACAGCCGCCTGATACATCCAGCCCGCGCTACCCGTATACCAGGTCCAGCCCGCGCGCCCGCGGAAACCGTCGGTATAATAGACGTCCGCCGCCATCACATACGGCTCGCCCTTGTATTTGGCGACGCCCGCAGGCGTTCGCGTATGGTTGATCGGGTTCAGCATCTGGAACAGCGACAGCGCCTCGTTTTTGAGCCGCAGCTTGGCCGCCGCGATCACAAACCACACCGCCGCGTGCGTGTACTGCCCGCCATTTTCGCGCACCCCCGGCAGATATTGCTTGATATAACCGGGGTCCTTGTCCCATTTGTCAAAGGCGGGCGCAAGCAGCCGGATGACGCCGTCCTCGCGCATCACAAGCTGCTCCTGTGCCGCCTCAAACGCGCGCCGCGCGTGTGCCGCGCCTGCAAACACCGCCCATGCCTGCGATATGATGTCGATGCGGCACTCGGGCGACGCGCTGCTGCCAAGCGGCGTGCCGTCGTCGAAAAACGCACGCATATACCAGTCGCCGTCCCACGCGCTTTTCTCGACGTTCTCCAGCATTTCACATCTTGTCCGTTCGTATCGTTCCGCGAGCGCGTGTTCATTGCGCAGCCGGCAAAGCGCCGCAAAGCTTTTGAGCACCTCCGCAAGGAAGAACGCCAGCCATACGCTCTCTCCGCCGCCTCCCGCCCCCACCTTGTCCATGCCGTCGTTCCAGTCTCCCGCGCCCATGAGCGGCAGACCGTGAACGCCGAGCCTGAGCGACGAATCTATCGCGCGGACGCAGTGCGAAAACACGCTTTCGCTGACGCCGCTTGTTTCAAACGCTTCATAAAGATCATGCCGCCCTTCCGGGATCGGTCTGCCGGCAAGATACGGCGCGTTTTCGTCGAAAAGGCTCATATCGCCCGTGACGCGCTCGTACTCGCAGGCCGCAAACGGCAGAAACAGCTTGTCGTCACTGATGTATGTGCGCACGCCGCTGCCCGGCTCGTGCCACCAATGGAGAACGTCGCCCTCGATGAACTGGCGCTGCGCGCACCGTATGATATGGCCGCGCGCCGTCTCAGGGTCGGTATACAGCATCGCAAGCACATCCTGCAGCTGGTCGCGGAAACCGAAGGCGCCGCCCGACTGGTAATAACCCGTGCGCCCCCACAGGCGCGACGCGTATGTCTGATACATCAGCCAGCCGTTGACGATGGTATCAAACGATTTTTCCGCCGTTTTGACTTTGATGCCTCCCAAAAGCCCGCTCCAGTATGCCTTGACTTCCTCCAGTTTTTGCTGCGTTTTTTCGGCATCCGCATACGCGTCCATTATCCGGATCATATCCTCGCCGCCGCCCCACCCCATCAGCAAAGGCATCGCCGCGCGCTCGCCGGCTTTCAGTGTGATATGCGCCTGAAGCGCGAGCAGTGTCGCAACGCACCCGTCGCCGCCGGACAGTTCGTCCGTTTTGAGCGCTTCGGGCCGCATGTTATGGCCCGGCACGCCGAAAAATTCCCGCGCGGACGCGGTGAATTTCAGATTTTCCTGCCCCGGCATCGCGATAAACATCGCTTTGTCGGCTGCGGCAAACGGCGACGTCGCTTCGGCACGGCACTCGATCTGACGCGCGCGGATACCGCCGCATTCCGTCGCGGCAAGCACCGGCTCCGCATAATAATAGACGGACAGCGTTTCCTCCCGCCGTGTGGTGTTGGCGAGCGTCAGCAGCCCCGCTTTTACCGGCATATCATTATCGGCAAACCAGACAACGCGCGCTTCTATGCCGCCGTATCTTTCAAACACCGTGTATCCGAAGCCGTGCATCACGCGGTAGCGCCCCTCGGCGTACATATCCGGCGCGGCGCTGAACGCATTTCCCGTCCGGTCGTTCCGCACGATGACGCCCTCTCCCGGCACATCGGTGAGCGCGTCGTTTCGAAACGGCGTCAGTCTCAGCATCCGTGCGTTCTCCGCCCAGGTATATCCCCCGCCCCCGGCCGTGATAAGGCTGCCGATCGTGCGGCCCACAAGCAGGTTGCTCCAAGGCAGCGGCTGCGCGCCCTGCGCGTCGATGCAGTATTCCGTACCGTTTTTTATGAATCCGCCCGTCCGGTTGTCAAACGTCTTGAGCAGCTTTTGCGGACGGCTTGTGCCGCGTTCTTCCGCCTCGTTTTCAAATACCCTGTACGGACAAGCTTGCGCGGACACTTTGAGCTGCTGCGAAAGCGGCGTGTTGTCGAAAAGCACAAGGCAGGCCGCCGTCACGATGGCCGCGATATCCGTCCGGTCCATCTGCTGGGTGTTGAGCGCGAATATGCGGTTATACGACCGCCCCGACGCCGCCTGTTCCAGCTCTTTTAGCCTGTCGCGCAGCGGATCGATATACGCGCCCGTATGGCTGAACAGCATCACAAGGTCCGCGGGAACCTGTTTCAAGCTCATGTACTCCATCGCCTTGCCCACCGTTTTGACCGTCTCGAAATATTCGATATCGCTCACAAAAAGGCAGATGATCGGCTTGTCGCCGGATATTCCGTATTTCCAAAGCGAATGAATGCCGCCCGCCGCCTCGTCCGCCGCGCAGGCCGACGGCACCCGAAGCACGGTGCGCGACGCGATCTGCTGGAACAGGTTCGCCTGCATGTTTTTGAGCTTCAGATAACGCATTTCCACCTGCGCGTGCGTCCACGCCAAATGGAACACGCGCTTCACATCCTCCTCGCCCGCGAGCCCCTTGAGGCATTCGGCGGCGGCGCTGCGGCTGTCCGCCATCGCGACCGCAAAAGCCACGCTCACCGTTTCGCCCGCCGCTGCGTTTTTTTCTGTGCTGATCCCCGCGGCGCGCGATATATCGCGCTCACAGGAGCCCTTTGCAAAGTATGCGGGCACGCCGAATACGTTGCGCCGCCCGTATACGCATGTCCTGTCCGTCACGAATCGGATATCTCCGTCAAAGCACGCCTTTATCGCGCCGTATATGGGCTTGCCGCGCCTGTACGCAAACAGCGTCCTGTTTTCCCTATCCTCCTCGGTCTCGATAAACAGCTCGGCAAACGCCGGATGCGCCTCGAAATCCTTTTCCGGCGCAAGCGCGGGCGCGAAAACGCAGAGCACCATGAAATGGGCCGCCTTGTCCGTATTGTTTCTGATTTCAAGGCTGCGAAGCTCCATGTCGCATTCGGGCGACACGCACACCTCCATCGTCGTTTCGATGCCGCCGATCTGCCGGTAAAACGACGCCTTATGCGGCTCAAACTGCACGCGTTCAGTATCCGCGCGCAGGCACGTGGGCAGAAACGCCGCCGACCAAACCGCCCCCGTATCCATGTGCTTGATATAGATATGGATGCCCGGCGCGCGGCGCAGCACGTCGCTCTCCCATCGCGCCACCATGCGCCCGCGGCAAAGCGAATACCCCGTTCCGTACTGGGTGAGCATCACGGTATAGCTGCCGTTAGACAGGAAATGCGCCTCCGGATACTGCGTCAGCGATTTGAATACGCGCGCCGCGTGAATCTCTTCGGCATACTCCTGTGTTTCGTCGGGCTTTTCGCCAAGGTTCAGAGTCACGCTGCGCGGCGGCACCTTTTCCTTGAGCAGCATTTCGGTGGCCTTTACGTTCGTCGCGCTGTGGAACAGCGTCTGCATGCGCATATCCTGGAGGCAGTTCAGTATCGACGATAGAATCATTCCCTGGTGATGCGCCATGTAGCTTTTGATGATCTGCTTCTTTTTGCCCTTGTTCATGCGCGGCGCGGTATAATCCACCGCCTCATAAAAGCCGTAGCGTCCGTATGCGCCCAGCTTCTGGAGCCGCGCCATGTTGGCAAGCGCCGCACGCGGGTTCACATTCAGCGCAAGCGCCGTGGCATACGGCGCTATCACGCATTCGCGCACAAGGCCGGATTTCAGCCCAAGCCCCGGCACGCCGAACGCCTTGTACTGATAATTCATATGAATGTCGAACGCATAATAGCCGGATTCGGACACGCCCCACGGCACGCGGCGGAGTTCGCCGTAGTCCTGCTGCATATCAACCACCGACTTGTACGTTTCGCCAAGCAGCGTGTTGTCGTAATGCCGCATGATGATGAGCGGCATCAGGTATTCAAACATCGTGCCGCTCCAAGAGAGCAGCACGCGGCTTTCCCCCGCGATCGTGAGCGGACGCGAGAGCCGGAACCAGTGCTTTTGGGGCACGTCTCCCTTCGCGATCGCAATAAAGCTTGTCTGCCGCGCTTCGGAAGCAAGCAGATCGTAATGCGAATCGCTCAAGGCGCCGGCGCGCACATCGAAGCCGATGGAAAACAGGCCTTTCTCCGAATCGTAAAGCTGCGTAAAATCCGTATCTTCAATGAGCGCCCGTATGCGGCGGCGCAGGCGGTTCACTCGCTGCACAAGGCGTCTGCACGCCACATACCCTTCGCCGAGCGCCGTCTCCATCTGCGTCACCCAGCCGAGCGTCTGTTTGTCGTCCTGCCGTTTGGCCTGCTCAAGCATCTGCGAGAGCGGCTCCAGCACATGTTGAAAAACTTCCGCATAACCCTTCACGGAAACGCTTCGCAGCATTTCGCGCTGAACGCGCAGCAGCTCCGCATATTCGTCCGCCTCCGGAGCGGGAAATTCGTTCAGCGCCTTTGCCCACGGGGCATAGTGGGAAATAAAGTCCAGCGTCTGCCGTTTGGCCGTTCCGAGCGCGCCGTCGTCCGTCCCGATCCTCGATACGGCGATGGCGGCGCTTAAAACGTCGCCGCCGAACATGATCGTCAGGCCGTCTCCGGCTTCGCGCGCCACGGCACGAAGCCCGCGCTCCAGATATGACGCGAGCGGCGCCGACAGCATGTCTTTGAGCGCCTCGTCCGCCACGATCAGATAGCAGACAAGATTGCCGCTGTCCACCGACGATACGTAACGCGGCTCCAGCGGCTCCAGCGTGACGGTATCGTACCAGTTATACAGATGCCCCCGCCACTTCTCCGCTTTCTCGACCCCCGTCATGATCCTGTCGAGCCGTCGGACCGCTTCGGGAACGGTTAAAAACCCAAGGTAATACGCGCTCACCGCCGCGCCCATGCCGTATGCCACGTTTGTGGGCGACGTGCGTTTGGCGACGCCCTTGTACGGGCTTTGCTGATAGTTGTCGGGCGGCCAGTCGTATTCGTCATCCTCCGAAAACCGCTCGAAATAACGCCACGTTTTCAGCGCCACGTCCTCAAGATACGCCGTCTGCTTTTCGTCGAGAACATATGTTTTGGCATGGCGGGGACGGCTGATGGCAAGCGCCACCGACGGCGCGAAAAACCATACGCCGAACACCAGAAACGCCACGATCGAAAAACGGCGCGTGCTCAGTACCGAGAGCGTATACAGCGCGGCGGCAAGCAGCGGCGCGGCGGCCATGCTGCGCCAGTAATACGCGACGCCCATCTTGGCTTTTTTGTCGCCTTCCGCGGCGGTCACCCATTCGAGCAGCTTACGCCGCGTGACCATGCGGACAAGGCTGCGCGCCGCCGCGTCGAGCATCAGGCATGTCTCGTAGGGCAGGAACGTGAACTTGTAGAACGCCTGCTCAAACAGCGTTTTTGTTTCATACCATACGTCTTTGAAAGTGGCGCCGTGCCGCGAATTTCTGACCAGCGTGAGCATGCGCGACAAAAAGTCAAGTATGCCGTCGATAAAAAGCGGCAGCACGCCCGAAACGAACCAGAAAAACGCGTTGCTGTAAAAAGCCGTCTGAGAGAGCAATATGACGGCGAAGCTCAGCGGAACCGAAAGGCAGCGCCGCAAATTATCGAGCATCTGGTATTTTGCAAGGCGGGAAAGCGGATTTTTTTCCTTTCCCGATTTTGTGGGCACGGATGATCGG
Organism: Clostridiales bacterium; assembly: GCA_029265435.1. Lineage (GTDB taxonomy): Bacteria > Bacillota > Clostridia > Christensenellales > SZUA-584 > SZUA-584. The sequence continues at coordinate 5,266 of JAJUJH010000023.1, read as the reverse complement.
AGCCAAGGCAGAAGCTGCCAGTCTCCGCGTGTCCAGCGGTGCTGCCGCTGCGCCCAGGCTGTATAGCGGGCGGGACATCCGTCCATCAGCACCACATCGCTCAACAGCGCACAGCGCAGATAGCTGCCCTCCAGCAGGTCGTGGCTCAATATGCTGTTATCGGGAAAACGGCCGGACAGCACGCGCAGGTATACGTCTTTGTTGAATATGCCCTTGCCCGTATATATCCCCGTGCCGAAGCCGTCCTGATAGACATCCGAGGCGGCGCTCGCATAGGTGTCCAGCCCGCCCTTTCCGGAGAAAACAAGCGAGAAGCGCGTCTGCGCGGCGCTGACCACGTCCACGCCGATGCGCGGCTGCATGATGCCGTATCCGCGTTTGACGGTGTTTGTCCGCTCGTCGATCACAGGACGGTTCAGCGGATGCTCCATCGCGCCCACCATTCTGACGGCGGCGTCGCGCGGCAGCTCGGTATCGCAGTCAAGCGTGATTACATATTTGACGCTTTGCGGCATCCCCTTTGTCACATGGATAAACGCGGACGAGTCGCCGTCAAGCATTTTGCAGAAATCCAGCAGCGCGCCGCGTTTGCGCTCGTAACCGCCGTATCGTCCGTTTTCCCTGATCAGCGTGCGTTTTCTTTGCGCATAGAAAAAAAGCGCCCGGCCGTACTGTGCGTTCAGGCGGCTGGCCATTGTCTCCAAACCTTCGATGATCTTTTCGTCGCCGGCGGAAATCTCGTTTTTATCCTCCTTAAAATCGCTGAGCAGTGCGAAATAGAGGTTCTTCTGCTGGTTTGCCGCCCAGTACACCTCCATTTTGCCAAGCAGTTCCCGCCCGTCCTCCTCGCTCGTCACGAGCGCCGGAATGACCACCATTGTCGTGCAGCCGTCCGGTATGCCGTCTTTAAGCGCCATTTTCGGGATCAGCGCCGGTTTGTTGATGAGCGAAAAGAGCTTGTTGTTCACCGCGACAGCCACCGAATAAACAGGAATCAGGCTGATGATAAAGCCCACGATGCCGTACACAGGCGGATAACGCAGGAACAGCGGCAGCGTGAGCAGCCCTGCGCTCACAACAGACGATACGGCCGCGCCGCCCGCATAGAAAAGCAGCATATGCCTTCTGAAAAATCCGGCAATGCGCATCTTGAGCGGCATCCCGCCAAAACGCGCGTAAAGCTCGCGCGCTCTTTCTCCGATAATGAATTCGCCCACATGCGCATGCGTTTCGGCGGCAAGCTCTGCGGCCGCGCACGCCACTGCCGGCTCCGGCGCGCGCAGCGCCGCCGCGATTTGGGAAATTGCGGTGCGGTAACGGTCGCGCGAAGGGAAATCCATGTCCGCGTAATCGGCGTCTGCGCATAAGTATCGGTGCACGGCGGAAATGCTTTCAAACACCGGTTCGAAGTTGACTTTTGCGAGCAGCCGCAAAGACGAGATGGCTCCCGATATGCCGAGTATGTGTTTTGCCTGAGCGGTATGCGCTTTTTTGACGCATCTTTCTATGCTTTTGCCTTTAAGCGCGAGCCTGCCGTTAAGGCGCGCCGTCACGGACGACGCGTGCGGGCTTTCCCGCAGCATCGCCGTCGCATGTTCGAGAAAATCATGATTGGACAGCACGCTTTTGTAAGCGCCGATGCTGGCGTCCGTCATGCCTTTGTCGATTTGTGCGCAGAACTTTTCGGCGCGGTTCCACATCGCCACCGTTTTCACGCTTTCACGCGCGAGCACCGCCACGGCGCGCAGCAGTGCGATTTTGAGCATATCGACAAACGCCCACAGCTCTCCCGAATCCAGTTCGGATTCCTTTTGGTATTCCTCAAGAAAGTCCTTTATGCTGCCGACGGATACGGAAAGGCCGCTGTATTGAAGCAGCAATATTGCGAGAGCAAGGCTCCTTGGCATATGCGCAAAACGGCCCGACGCCATATGCGGCAGCCGGTATAAACGCTTGTCGGTTTCAATCTGCTTAATCTGCTCCATGAACAAAAAGCGGTTGTCGTAAAACCATTCCGCGAGCGGGGGCAGATCAAGGCCTTTATGCTTGCGCTGACGCGCGGCAAGATAGGCGCTTTCAATGTGGCGGCGTTCGTTCGACAGGCTGAATAAGCTTTCGTCGATTTTCTTCAAATAGACCTTGTCGTTGAGCGATAGATCAGCCGCAACCTTGAGAAGCTCCTGCCGAGAAAGCGTAAAATCGTCCAGGATATGATTGCCGTATTTGCTCAGCATAGACCCTCCGCCGAATATGATTCATACGCTTATTATTGTCTTGCGGCATGGGTTAAATACAAAAAAAGAAGCCTTAAGCTTCTTTTCAGATTCAAGTTGTTGAGACAAGCCTGTAAGCCGAGTTCTGTCGAGAACGGTCATCTATCTACGCCTGCGGTTGCCAGCAGGCTCCAGCGATTACATGGGGCGCGGCGGGCAGCCGCATAATGCCCACTATCAATCTTGCACCGGACGGGGTTTACATAGCAGCCAAGTCGCCATGGCTCTGGTGAGCTCTTACCTCACCTTTCCACCCTTCCCGGGCACTGAAACCAGATGTCGCGCTTGTGTTTACACATCATTCAACATGTGGTTTCAGCGCCCGGAGGTATATCTCTGTTGCACTTTCCTTAGAGTCGCCTCCACCGGGAGTTACCCGGCGTCCTGCCCTGCGGAGCTCGGACTTTCCTCCCGGGCATTAGAACGGAACTGTTCACAGCGTCGGCCATCGCAGTATCCGTTTTAGTGCCCGGGCGACCGTTCGGCTTGCTCAATTCTTATTATATCAGATAAAGTATGCGGCCGCAATTCTCACATTCGACAATCGCACCGTCTTTTTTCAGCTTCGCCAAGTCCCTCGACGGAAGCTCCATATTGCAGCCCATGCAGCGCCCGTCTTTGAGCAAAGAAACGGGCATGGGCCTGTTTTGCTTGATGCGGTTGTAGCGTTCAAGCAGCGCCGGGTCCACCTTGGACGCCGCAAGCTCCGCCGCTTTCTTCAGCTTCTCATGCGTATCCGAATCTGAACGAAGCTCTTCCTCGTGCTGCTTTTTCAGCTCCGCAAATTCCTTCTGCGCCTTGCTGACTTTCGACAGTATCTCTTTCAGCCTTGCGTCCGTTTCTTCCGCCCTTTTCTGAACGGCGAGCGCGCGGTTTTTCTGTTTGACGATGTTCTCATACGTCATCTCGTACTCGTGAACGAGATCGCGGACCACGTTATAATCAAGCACCTGCGGATCCACCGATTCGTATTCGTCGATGTTCTTATGCTTCTTGCTGAGCAGCTCGATCATCCTGTCATATTGCGAATCGATCTCCGAAAGCGCGTTTTGTTCCACCAACGCCCTGTTTTCCATATCGCGGAGCACGGCCTGCTGCTTCTTAAGATAGTTCTGCAGCTTAATCAGCTGCTTGCGCGTTTGGGTGTTTCTCAGATTCTTTTCAAAAGCCTCGAGCTCGGCGTCCGCCTGCTGGTACTCGTACAGTAATGCCAGCTTATCCAAATATATAATCCTCCCTGCAAAACGCACCGCTAATATAGCGTGTACGGTGCCTTATCGTTTTCAGCCATCATGAGGCTTAAATCTAATTGTAACTCATTTATGCTCGATTGTAAACTCATATATAGCCGCTGCGCGAACACGCATTCCGTATGGAAATGCCCCGCCTCCACAAGCAAAAGGCCTTGCGCCGCCGCCTCGATGAAATGGTGATGCTTCGCTTCGCCCGTCACAAGCGCCTGAGCGCCCTCGTTTATTGCCGCCGCAACAAAATCGCCGCCGCTGCCGCCCGCCGCCGCCACGCGCGACACGATGCCGCATTCCGTCGCGGAAACGCGAACCGCCTCCACGCCAAGAGCCGCTTTCACACTCTCCAGAAAATCGTTTCTGCCGAGCGGAGGAACAAGATCCCCTACGCGCATCAGCATCTCTCCCTCGCCCGCCGCAGCGATGACGCGGCACAGGCCGAGCCTTTGCGCGAGCGCGTCGTTGATGCCGCCCGCGGCCCTGTCAAAAGTGGTGTGCGCCGCATACAGCGAAATGCCGCAACGTATCAGCGCCATGAGCGCGCCGTCCTGCGCTTTGCGGCAGTCCAAAGACTGAAAAGGCTTGAAAATCAGCGGATGATGCGCCAGTATCATATCGCATCCTTTGGCGGCCGCCTCGTTGACGACAGCCGCCGTCGCATCCAGCGCAATCAGCACCCGGCTGACCGTATCGCCGCAGCGCAGCAGCAGCCCCGAGTTGTCCCAGTCGTATGCGAGCGTTTTTGGCGCGATATTCTCTACGATTCGGACAAATTCATCCATGTTTACAGCCATTTGAGCACCTCATTATAGCTTTTCACGCGCGCGTCCAGCTCACCGAGCAGCGCGTCCTTTTGCGCGGCGCTTGATTTCTCCAGTCTGCCGCGTACCGATAATTCCTGATAAATGCGCTTTTGCACATAGCTTTTGAGCAGCGCGGGCTTCTTTCTCAGCAGCACGGGGCCGAATTCGCGCTCCATATCGGTCAGCGGCGCGCTCCGTCCTTTTTCTGCGCGGATCACCGGATAATAATGGCCTTTTTCGAGCACCATGTCCTCGTCGGCAATGACAAAACCGTTTCCGGCCAGCCATTTCCTGACCACGCCTGCGTCCCTGTGGCACGACAGCACGAGGACGGCGGGCAGTCTGTCCCCTCCGCGCTCGAGTATCGACGCCATCAGTTCACCGCCCATCCCCGCGACGACGGCCGCCTCCGCCTCGCCCTTTTCCAGCACATCAAAGCCGCTGCCGACGCGCAGCGAAACCAGACCGCTCAGCCCTTCCAATGCCGCAAGCCTTCCCGCCTTTTCGAGCGACGGCGCGCTGATATCGCCGCAGACCGCGCGCTTGGCCCTGCCGTTCCGCAGCAGCCACACGGCCGTTTTGCCATGGTCGCAGCCGATATCCGCCACGGTTTCGCACGCGGGCACCATGGAAACAACCGCCCTGAGTCTGTCTGACAGTATCATCGTTTTCCTTTGCATAATGAAGGCAGCCTTTAAGCTGCCTCAGACTGTCAATAAAGCTAAAATTATAATATGTGGGCAAGACGGGCTTTGCCCGCGCAGCCCACACCTTGCGGTTTTGCGCCGTTTCGAGCTTGCGAGGAACAAGCAAAACCGGAAAACTGTGCCGCCCGGCTCACCCGTGCTTGGCCTTGCCTACGACATCGGCACCACCACGATAGCCTGCTATTTTGTGGACCTGCGCAGCGGCGCGCAGCTTGCTCAGGGAAGCCTTCTCAATC
>JAJUJH010000139.1 GCA_029265435.1 Clostridiales bacterium | reverse complement strand
GCCCATGAAAGAGGGCAGTTTGCCGTCCCATTTGTTCCATTTGATGTACTCGATATATTCCGGCGACATCGCCAGCGTTTCCTGTATGAGCTTGATGCTCTCGGCTTCGGCCTGCGCCTGGGCCACTTTCTGCTGCGCTTCCACCTGAATCCGCGCGAGATCCTGCTGGGCTTTGAGCGCCTGCTGTTCCGCCGTCTGCTTGGCTTCCACCGCCGCATTGAACTCCTCGGAGAAGTTGAAGTTGACGATATTGAATATCTCAATGTTGAGGCCATACGGCGTAATTTTGCCTTGCAGCTGATCCTTAATCTGGTCGCCAACCTCCTGGCGCTTGGTGATGAGCTGTTCGGCGGTGTACTGCGCCGTTACGGCTTTGATGCTTTCCTGTATGGCGGGCGAAATGATGATCGACTCGTAATCGACGCCCACGTTTTTATACAGGCTTGCGGACGAGCTGTTCAGCACGCGGTAGTTGACCGCCACATCGCATGTCACCGTCTGCAAATCCTTCGACGCGGCGCTTCCGGATATCTCCACCTTGTGTGTGCGGTTATCAATCTGCACAACGCTCTGGAAAAACGGCGCGATGATATGCACGCCTTCACTCAGCATATTGTCGCTGACGGCGCCGAGCGTTATCAAAACGCCGGTATGGCCCGCCTGCACCACGGTAAAGCTGGACGCGCCCACAATCACCACAATGACCGCCGCAATAACGATAAGCGCTATTTTGATCCGTTTGTTCATAAATCTACCCCTGCTTTCTTTTGTCTGTTTGGAAAAACGTGTTGGGATTTATTATACAATACATCGTCCGCCAAAACCAGCTTTTGCAGGAGAAAAACAAGTTGATATAGTTTTAGGGAAAATAAAAACTCCTGAAAGTCCATGATTTCTCACGGTTTCAAGAGTTTATCTGGTGGAGAATACGAGACTCGAACTCGTGACCTCTTGACTGCCAGTCAAGCGCTCTAGCCAACTGAGCTAATCCCCCTTATATCACGCACCAAACGGACAAAAACAATTGTAACGGCTAAAACGGCGTCTGTCAACACCGAATTGACTCATGAGAATCACTGTAACGGGGCCGATCACAAACCGCTGAAGCAACCCATCCGAACGGACACCACAGAAATACCACCATCATATGCGGCCGTTCCCCGGCTGTAATCCGTGGCGCTCCCCCCTCGCAGATATCGCCGAAAAATGTGTTTGAACAAGACGGAATTTGTCCATAAAAGCAATACGAAAACATACGGGAGAAAGGCAGGCTGCAGCTTCAATATGGATGAGATAAAAATCGTCATTGTCGACGATTCCTCTTTTTCGATCGCGTTTCTAAGAGACATTTTTGAGCGCAACGGGCTAAAGGTTGTGGGAGAGGCCGGTACCCTCGAGGAAGTCGTATCGGTCGTCAAAGAAACAAAACCCACGCTGGTGACGATGGATATGACTCTGCCGGGCACGGACGGTCTGGAATGCACACGCGCTATCCATCAAATCGACGAAAACATCAAGGTCATCGTTGTCAGCTCCATGATGGATGACGAAATCGTCAATGAAGCGAAAAAGAACAAGGTATCCGCCTATGTGCAAAAACCGGTCGATGAGGACGAGCTGATGACTGCCATCCGCCGCGTAATGGCCGCCGACGAGCTGTTCGCTTTTTTGGAATCCGAATATCTGCCGGTATTCAAGGAAGCGCTTATGGACTCTCTGAACCGCATGACCAAAACGGTCCCGACCTCTGAAAAGGTATTTGTATCGGGCAGCGAATTCAAATCCGAGGGGATTACAAGCATTATCGGCATCATCGGGAAATTTTCAGGGCGCATGCTGCTCGACATGTCTGCGGACACCGCGGATAATCTGGTGAAAGCCATCCTTAAAAGAGAGCCGAAAAGCATGGACGAAACCATCGCGGTAATCGGGGAGTTTGCCAATATCATATCGGGCAATGCGTGCTCCATATTAAACGGAAAAAACAAAGCGTTAGGGCTTCGCGTCGCACCGCCCGCCATGCTGCACGGAGACAGCATTCTGATATCGGCGCCCAATTTCACCACAAAAAGCGTGGCTGCGGAAACAGCCTTCGGCCTTATATGGCTCAATGCCGGTTTTCAAAGAGGTGAAGAGAAGTGGACTTGAAATATGTTTCGCCTTTCATGGAATCCTTTGAAAACGTCATGCCGCAGCTTGGGTACGGCAATATCACAAAGGGCGGCGCATGCTTCAAAGAGCAGGAAATCATCAATTCCGGGGTCAGCGTCATCATCGGCATTGTGGGCAAGCTTCGCGGAAACGTGGTCTATGGCTTAAGCCAGGCCGCCGCCAAAAGCGTCGCGTCAACGATGATGGGTATGGAGGTTGAAGAGCTTGACGACATGTCAAAAAGCGCGCTCTCGGAGCTGGCGAATATGCTGACGGCCGGCGCGGCAACTTTATTCTATGATCTCGGTCTGCCCGTCGATATTTCCACGCCGACGCTGCTTCAGGGCGAGAATATTGGTATCAAAATGAGCGCGAATCAGGTATGCTGTGTGGAGCTTTATGCTGACGATATCAAAATCGACGTCAATGTCGCCTTCGAAAAATAAAAATACAGAGCGGGACGATCCTCGCACGAACGCTTCGATTTTGCGAAAGAGCTCCGCAAGCCGGCGGATATGGATATGCCTTTTGGAACCGCGGCATATCATTCCCGCCGCGCTTATATGCGCAATGCTGATGTCCGGCTGCGCGTTTAAGCCCGCCACGTCCTCGGAGCCTTCTTTTACGGCGGCAGAGCCTTCTGTTTCGGCGGAGCCGCCGACAAAGGCTTCACCCACGCCGGTCAAGACAACGCCGCCGGACGAAATTGCCGTTCCGCCAACCCCGGAACAGTCGGCGATGACGGAATCTCCGTCGTCGGAGGCGTCAGATGACGGACGGGTAACGGTTGCCGACGGGTTTTATTATATGGAGCTGGACGACGGCATCAAAAAGCGCATCACAGGCATGAGCTATCCCGCTGACGACCGAAATATCGCCATCAGCTATGATGATTTGCAATATGTCAAAATCAAGCATTACGATTTTGACGGCAATGTAAAAGACGGCGAACTCATCGTCAACAAGAAGGTGGCAAAAGAAGTCGCGCAAATATTTTACGAATTGTATAAGGCGCAGTATCCGCTTACCTCCGTGCGCCTTGTGGACGATTTCGGCGAGCCCGGAGACGACAACCTCTCGATGGCGGCCAACAACACCTCCGCCTTCAACTACCGCAAGGTGACGGGTTCAAAAAATCTCTCGCGCCACAGCTACGGGGCGGCGATCGATATCAACCCGCTTTTTAACCCGTACATCGACGGAGAGCGCATCGCGCCTGAAAACGGCGCGGAATACGCCGACCGCAGCAAGGATTTTCCGGGCAAAATCGACCACGACGATCTGTGCTATAAGCTGTTCACCGCGCACGGCTGGACTTGGGGCGGAGACTGGAAGGGCGACAAGGATTATCAGCATTTCTCAAAGGATTTGGGATATTGAAAAACACAGATTCATCTCACCGATCCGTTTGACTGATATGGTTTTTTATAAAGCTCCCTCTTATTCAGCCCATTCTTTTTAGCCGCCTGCCGCCATCCAAAATTGCCGGCCAAGAAATAGAGCCGTTTTGGGAAATTCACATTGATTGCAAAAACCCCGCCGGATGGCTGATTTGCCGGTATGGTATCAAGCGCCTCGTTGATCGTCTTGATTGCTTTTTTGACAAATGGAGTGTCTTTTGCGCTCAGCAGAATGCCGCCGCTGTCAATGCTTATACCAGAACCGAATTCGGCGCCGATATGGCGTGCAAAGCTTTTCACGACGCTGATCGCTTCATTATTGATTTCCGGGTCGGGAAAACCGCAATTGACAATCGCATAAACCTTTTGGAGGTTCCCATTGCCGCCGATGAAACCTGCGTAATCCTCAAGGAATCGCATCAGCATACCCGGCAAACAGTAAAAATACAGCGGAAAAATGATCAGCAGGGCATCGGCGCTTTTCATTGTCTCAAACGCTAAGACGCTGTTTTGGAGCGCCTGGCGCACGTTGATGATTTCAGATTCAAGGCTGCTCAGCCGGTTCCTTGCCATCCGCGCCAGATACATGGAAACGGACGGGTCGTTGCTGCTTTTGGGGCTGGCGCTTATGATTACGAGCTTTTTCATAATGGACCTCCGCATACACGTTTAAGAGAAATCGATCCGAACATTTTTGAAACTTGACCTTTGACGCCGCTGTCTATCAGCACTTCGACGTCGCTTCTGTGTTTCTTTGTAATGTCGATAAAAAGTGCGGCGTCTTCATTGTCTGAATTTCCGCCATAGCCGATCATGATCTGCCTCGGATATGATTCATACCGCGGCGGATGCGTCGTGGAACCGTCTTTACGCGTCTCAAAGAACGGCAACATATTGGGCAGCCAGCGATCCAGTGCATACTTGATATTCGCGCTGAACTGGCCGAAAACCACGGGAACAAGATATACCACCACATCGCTGTTCATCATTTTCCGATTGATATTTGCGATATCGTCTTTGATTAAGCATTCGCCGGGGGTTTTTACCCAGCAGCCAAAGCAGCCCACGCAGTAATGAATATCGCCCCGGCCGATCGGCTTTTCTTCGATCTCAAAGCAGCGAAGCGCTTCTTTGACTTCGGACAGCAGCCGCGTATATGCTTCTGTCCGATAGTCCATGTCGGATAGAATGTAAGCTTTCATTATCAGACCTCCTATAATGTTTACATCGTTAACATTATAGGCAAAAATGTTTACAATGTCAACATGATATGTTATGATTTTTTTGAAAGCATAAGGACTTGGAGACATACGCAAATGGCTAAAGACGGCTATCATCACAAAGACTTAAAAAACGAGCTGATCGAAAAGGGGCTTAAAATACTCGATGAGCAGGGATATGAAGCGTTCTCGATGCGCAAGTTGGCGGCGGCTTGCGGGGTGAGTCAAACGGCGCCGTACCGTCATTTTAAAGACAAAAACGAGCTGATCAGAGCGATCACACAGAAGGCTTTGAGCGAGTTTAATACAAGCCTTGAGGAAGCGTTTTTGGCCGATGAAGACCCGAAGGGCCAGCTTAAAAAGATGGGATACTATTATATCCGTTTTTTTGTGGAGAATCCCGAATACCTGCGGCTTTTGTTTTTCAGCAGCGCGCAGGCATGGATGCGCAAAGTGGTGACAAGCGAATGCCACAACAAGGAGAATCATCCGTATTCGGCGCTGAAGAGGGCGGTCAAAAATTACAAGGCGGCTTATCCGGATGCGAAGCAAAGCGAAGAGGAACTGACGCTCTATTGCTGGGGATTGGTGCACGGCATCGCGGTGCTGATTGTGAACGGCGAGATACCGGGCGGCAAAAGCGCGCTGCCTCTTGCGGAGCGCATGATACAAAGCGAGAATTTCTTATGAGCGCTGCTCCTGCGCCTTCTCCATAGAACAGTGACGGATATCGCTTAAAAACTGCAGCAAAGCCTCTACAGCGCCGCGAGGCGCTTTGAACGTGATATAAGGCGGCTCGGCGCTTCGCAGCTTCGCAGTATCCCCGTATTTTTGCAGTATGCGAAGCAAACGGACGGTATCGACCGTGCAGTTGTCGGGATATTTGAGCGTAAAGGCATTGGCGCCGCGGGTCACGGATACGATTCCGGCGCGCGCGGCAAACCGCTTGATCAGCGATATCAGCATCAGGTTTTCCACCGTTCGCGGCATTTTGCCGTACCGGTCCACCAGCTCCTCTTTAAGAAGCTTGGCGTTTTTCATGCCGTCGATCGCGGCGATCTTTTTATAGACCTCGATGCGCTGTATCTCATCGTCAATATACGAAGCGGGCACAAGCGCGCTGACGCCGATTTCGACGGTCGTATCGGCGGGGCGTTCGATACGGTCTCCCTTGATTTCGGCGACGGCTTCGCGCATGAGGCGGCAGTACATATCGTATCCGACGGCGGCCATCTGTCCCGACTGCTCCGCACCCAAAAGGTTTCCCGCGCCGCGGATTTCAAGATCGCGCATCGCGATTTTAAAGCCAGCTCCAAGCTCGGTGAATTCCGCAATGGTGGCAAGCCGTTTTTCGGCGTCCGGCGTCATGTGCGCACCGGGCAAATAAGTCAGATACGCGTAGGACGTTTTTGCGGCGCGTCCCACCCGGCCTTTTATCTGGTATAGCTGCGCGAGGCCGAATTTATCCGCTTCGTAAACGATTACCGTGTTGACGTTGGGGATGTCGATGCCCGACTCGATGATGGTGGTGCAGAGCAGCACGTCGTACATACCGTTCAAAAAATCGACCATCACGT
>JAJUJH010000005.1 GCA_029265435.1 Clostridiales bacterium | reverse complement strand
AGAATTGATTCCGCAATGAAGAATATTCGCCTGCCCATTTTAGCGGCAGGTCAATATACACCAACCTATATGGCTTTGAGGGGATTGGCTTATCGTAATACTGTGATTTGATTTCCCTACAGTGGGTTGACGCGATCACTGATCAGCCCGTCGTTGATAATTAAAAACGCATATGATATATTTGCTTAAGATTAAACAGACAAAGAAGGAATACGAATGGACTACAAGCAAGTGATAGCGGATGCGGCTGCGAAGGCTTCCGGCCTAGCCTCAGAAGAGCTGCTGCCGCTGATCGAGATACCCGCCGACCCCTCCATGGGCGACTATGCGTTTCCGTGCTTCAAGCTCGCCAAGCAAATGCGAAAAGCGCCGCAGGCAATTGCACAGGAGCTGTGCGAAAAGCTCGAAAAGCCTTCATGCATGGCCGGCGTACAGGTTGTGGGCGCGTATATCAATTTTTATCTGAATAAGCGGCGGTTTATTGAAGACGTCATGCAAAACGTAGTGGCGGCCGGCGAAGGCTATGGCAGAAGCGATATCGGCGCAGGGCGTACCGTTTGCATCGACTATTCATCCATCAACATCGCAAAACCGTTTCATATCGGACACCTTTCCACAACGGTCATCGGCAATTCGCTGTATCGCATATACGGTTTTCTCGGCTACAAAACGGTGGGCATCAACCATCTCGGGGACTGGGGCACTCAGTTTGGCAAGCTCATTGCGGCATATAAAAAATGGGGCAGCAGAGAATACATCGAGCGGAACGCGATTACCGCCATGCTTGAGCTGTACGTGCGTTTTCACGAAGAAGCCGAGAAGGACGAGAGCCTTAACGACGAAGGCCGCGCATGGTTCAAGAAAATCGAGGACGGCGACGCCGAAGCGCTTGAGATATTCAACTGGTTCAAGGAGCTGACGCTCAAGGAAGTCGGCGTGATTTACGATATGCTGGGCGTCAAGTTCGACAGCTACGCCGGAGAAAGCTTTTACAATGATAAAATGCAGCCCGTCATCGACGAGCTCAAAGAGAAAAACCTGCTCGAGTTTTCGGACGGCGCGTATGTGGTGCGGCTTGGAGACGACATGCCGCCGTGTGTGGTGCTGAAGTCCGACGGCGCGACGCTTTATTCCACGCGCGACCTTGCGGCGGCGTTTTACCGCAAAAAAACGTATGATTTTGACAAATGCCTTTACGTGGTGGCTTATCAGCAGAATCTGCATTTCAAGCAGTGGTTCAAGGTGATCGAGATGATGGGCTACGGCTGGGCGAAGGATTTGGAGCATGTGGCGTTCGGCATGGTGTCCTTAGAGGACGGCACGCTCTCCACGCGCAAGGGCAAGGTCGTGTTTCTGCTGGATGTGCTGAACAAGGCCATCGAAAAAACACTGTCCATTATCAAAGAAAAATCGCCCGACCTTGAAAACAAGGAAGACGTGGCTAAAACGGTGGGCGTGGGCGCCGTTGTGTTCGACACGCTGTCTGCCGCGCGCATCAAGGACATCACCTTCTCGTTCGACCGCGTGCTGAATTTCGACGGCGAAACCGGGCCGTATGTGCAATACACGCATGCGCGCTGCGCCAGTCTGTTAAGGCGTGCGGATTTTGACTGGAAATCAACGGATAAAGACTATTCGGCGCTGAATAACGACGAAGCGTTTGCGGCCGCCAAGCTGCTTTACGCGTTTCCCGATACGATACTGAAAGCGTGCGAGAAAAACGAGCCGTATCTGATCACGCGCCATACGATTGAACTTGCGAAGGCGATGAACCGCTTTTATTATGAACACCGCATCATCGACGACGATGCGCCCAAAACCGCCGCACGCCTTGAGCTTGCGGCCTGCATCAAACAGGTGATCAAAACGGGGCTTTGGCTGATCGGCGTGGACGCGCCCGACAGAATGTGATCGGACTGTTTCAGTTCGGCCTTTTATGCCGCCTGTTTTTGTAAAAACTGCGGCGGTTTATTGCTCCGCCGTTTTTTTTGTGAGATAATACGGATTGGATTTTGATTTTTCATTCAGAGGTAATAACATGCTGGATATCAGAAGAATACGGACTGTGCCTGAAGAAGTGGCTGCGAATCTCAAAAAGCGCGGCGTGACGGGTGTGGTGGAGCAGGTGGCCGCTCTTGACGAACAGCGCCGCGCGCTCATTGTGAAGACGGAAGGTCTCAAAGCGCAGCGCAACGAGGCGTCAAAGCAGGTGCCGATGAAAAAGAAAGCGGGAGAGGATGTGGAGGCGCTTTTTGCCGAGATGAAGCGCGTGGCGGATGAAATCAAGGCCATCGACGCGGAGCTCGCTGACATCGACGCCAAGATCAACGATATCCTTCTGAAAACGCCAAACGAACCGTTGCCCGATGTGCCCGTCGGCGAAAGCGACGCCGACAACGTCGAGATAAGACGCTGGGGCGAGCCGAGGAAATTCGGCTTTACGCCAAAGGCCCACTGGGATATCGGCACGGAGCTTGGCATATTGGATTTCGAAACGGCGGCAAAAGTCACTGGGACGCGCTTTGTTTTCTACAAAGGGCTTGGAAGCCGTCTGGAGCGCAGCCTCATCAGCTTTATGCTTGATACCCATACGCTTGAAGGGCCGTATACCGAGGTGTTTCCGCCGTTCATGGTGCACCGCAACGCGATGCAGGGTACGGGCCAGCTCCCCAAGTTTGAAGAAGACGCTTTCAGCGTGAAAAATACGGAATACTATCTGATTCCCACTGCGGAAGTGCCGGTGACAAACATGTACCGCGAGAGCATCATGGAAAAGCTGCCGGTTTATCATACCGCTTACAGTGCCTGCTTCCGCGCCGAAGCGGGGAGCGCGGGCCGCGATACGCGCGGCTTGATCCGCGTCCATCAGTTTAACAAGGTGGAGCTTGTGAAGTTTGTCCGTCCTGAAGACTCCGAAAACGAACTTCAAAGCCTTGTGAAAGACGCGGAAAAGGTACTTCAGAAGCTGGGGCTGCCTTATCGCGTGGTTCAGCTCTGCACGGGCGATCTCGGTTTCTCATCGGCCAAAACGTATGACCTTGAGGTATGGATGCCGAGCTACAACCGTTATGTCGAGATCTCCTCGTGCTCGAACTTCCTCGATTTTCAGGCGAGGCGCGCGGGCATACGCTACAAGACGGACGACAAGAAAAACGCGTTTGTGCATACGCTTAACGGCAGCGGCGTGGCCATCGGACGGACGGTCGCGGCGATACTCGAAAACTATCAGCGCGAGGACGGCACGGTGGATGTGCCCGACGCGCTCAAAGATTATATGAGAACAGACCGAATTTCATCTTAAGAAGCACCGATATTGTCGGTATGATTGAGAGGATTGATATGGAAGGAAAAAATGAAACCGAAAAGATAAGGAAAAGGCCGCCGTCAAGCATCACGGTTCACGTACAGCCAAGGCGGGAATTTGAAGGATATGAGCCCCGCGGGCAGCGCGAGATACCGAAAGGATTGCTTGCGGTGCTGATTACTGTGGGATTGCTGCTCGTGGCGGGCGTTGTATTTATCGGCGTGCTGCTTCTCACTCAGCCCAATCGAGTTCAGACGGTGGACAAGCAGCCTGCGGCCACACAGCCGACTGCGGCAGCGGAAACAGCCATGCCGACGGCCTCGCCAGTGCCGTCACAATCGCCCGTGGCCACGACGACACCGGAGACAAGTGAAGACGATTTGAGCTCGCTGTTTGAGACGCCGACCAACCCGATACTCGACGGTTCGCAAGACCAATAACAGTATTTCTCAGATTTCAAAAAAGGCTTCCGAAGATGCCTTTTTTGTTTGCGTTTTTCACTTGCCGACGAGCTCGCTTTCGCCGAACATCAGTGCGTCGGGCACATCGCGCTGCCCGGTATAGGAACCGGCATATTTGCTGATGTTCTGCCCCATGAAGCACATGGCCGCCGATGCGCCGCCGTCAAAGTTGAATGCGACCTCGCAGTGATACGACGAAAACAGTTCCGCCAGCTCCGTCAGCGTCATGCCTTTGCTGTAGCTCCCCTGCCGTCCGTCTACAACGACAAGCAGAAAGTGATACGGCTCAATCATGCCGACGGCTGTCCGCGGGTTTTTGCTTCTGAGGCGGTGCTTGTCGAGGCCGTCCTGAATGACGCCGTCTTTGATGAGCGTCGGGCCGAAGGAGAACGAATTCTTGACGCCCGCCGCGAGCAGCTCGTCGGCTGAGGTTTCACCCTTTTCGAATATCTTCATCGTGCCGTCCGGCATAAACGCGAGCGTGTCTTCTTTGTCGTCGTCCAGCGCCACGATTCCGTCGCGGATGATCACGCCCTTCGGGTCGGACGTGTTGTCCTTCATGAAATCGCCGTTGACCGCGATCACTGCGTTGTAGGCTTGCGCAATTTCGTACAGCGGCACGTTTTTGGCGCTGATATTTCCGGGCTTAGACATGCCGCCGCGTTCCGTTTCGCCTTCTTTCAAACGGATCTCCGCGGCGAAATAAGTGACGGAGTTCTCTTCGTCGTGTACGCGGCTCACATCCACATACAGCGAAGGAGAACGGTAAAGCCAGCGGCCCGCCTCCGCATCCGATGTGACCTCCTCTTCGGCGGAAAAGTATGGGTCCGGCGTGGGAGACGGAGTCGGTGTCGGGTTCGGTGTGGGAGACGAAGTCGGTATCGGGCTCGGCGAAGGCGTCGGCTCGGCTGCCGGCCGGACGGTCACCTCAATTTTCGCCGTGCTTTGGCACGCTGCGGCCAGCAACAAAAAAAGCAAAATGATAAGCAAAAATGCGACAAGTCTCTTCATAAAACACCTCCAACAACAACTCCCCCATTATAACATAAAAGAACAGATCATGAGACAACAATCGATAAGCGCAATAAAAAATGCCCCGTTCAATACAAACGGAGCATGGGGTTCCTCTCGGCTAGAAGTATTTCGCAGGGTCTTTGTATTCGCCGTTTACCATATATTCAAAGTGCAGATGGTATGAAAGATCCAGTTCTTTTGGCATTTCGCCGATTTTGCCGATCTGCTGGCCCGCGTTGACCTTATCGTCCTTGTTGACACTCATCTCCGACAGCCCCGCGTATAAGGTGACGGCTTTATCGGAATGTTCAATGACCACAACGCCGCCGTTCGATTCATCCGCATAAACATCTTTTACGGTGCCGGATAACGCCGCAGAAACGGGCGCGTCTTTTTCGGCCTGAATATCCACGCCGTTATGGGTGGCCCACATATCAAGCGACGCAAAGTAAACAAGCTCATCACCGGAAAATGAGTTGATGATTTTTCCCTCCACCGGTTTTTTAAGCGATATTGAGCCGCTGCCGTTGGAGCCGCTGTGCGCCGTCGGTTTCGGCGAAGCCGTCGGCGTTGCCGTCGGGCTTGGGCTGGGTGATACGGACGGCGTCGGCGACTGGCTTGCGGCCGCCATTTCCTGCTCAAGATTCGGCACATCGATCAATGACACATCGGTTCCCGAGTCTTCGGGAGCGGCTTCTTGCGGACGAGGCCACGCCACAAGCGCCGTTATGCCCGCAGCCGCCACACATAAAAATATCAGGATGTAAAGCCCCTGTTTCTGAAAAAAGGTCTTGACGGATTGCTTGTTGATTTTGCTGGAAACCTTCTCTTTGATGCTTTTAAAATTCATTGTTTCACACCTCCACGCTTACATCATTCCCATAATTGCGCAAAAAAATACGGCGCCTTAAAAAATGCCGCGCCGTTGCTGAGGGGCTGCAATGAACATACGGTTTATTTCACCGTGACGCCCGTGAAATAGTGGGTCAGAATCTCGATATAATCCGCACCTTTTTTGGCCATCGCGTTGGCGCCGGTTTGGCTCATGCCCACGCCGTGCCCGAAGCCGATCGTGGAAAAGGTGATCGAATCGTCTGCCTTGACGGTGAAATTCGCGGAATTGAGACCGAATATCTCGCGCACCTCGCGGCCCGTAAACGTCTCGTTTCCGATTTCGATGCTCTCCACGCGACCGCTTTCAAAACGGGTGATTTTGCCGATGATCTGAGACGAATCAAACTTGATGCCCGGTGAGAAAGCCTTCATTTTTTTGATAAACGTCTCACGGCTGACGGTCACTTCGCCGTAATAGTGCGACGACGTTTCCTCTCCCTCGCTGCTGACGCTCACAAGATAGGGCAGCGCTTTGCCGTACACGTTTTCGCTGTTTTCGGTGCGTCCGCCCGCCGAAGCGCAGAAAAACACCTGTATTTCTTCGCCGTCGTAATAGATCATTTGACCGCGCGTTTCGTTGACGGCGTCCACAATTTTCTGTGTATACTTCGCGGCGTCGCTTCCCCATTCATCGGCCATTTCCTGAGGCGTCATATACGCCTGGCAATGATTGCTGTCGCCGCATATATCCGCGCCGGGATGTGCGGAGCATCCGCCGTGATCCCTTTTATACTGCGTATAGGTGCGTGCGGCGACGGCCTGTGCCTTAAGCGCCTCCATTTCATATGAGGCGGGCATTTCCGCCGCCACAACGCCCACAAGATATTCTTCCATGGGCATTTTCTTATAATTTCCGTCAACCCAGACGGTGATATCGCCGGATTCGGGTAGTTTTGAAATGCTGAATTCGATTTCCGGCATCGGGTCGTTTTCGGCGGGCGCGGCGTTTTTTTTAACGGAAACGGCGGGCAGGACGACAGCCAAAAGGATGAATACAACGATTGCGATGATGCATGCGCTTTCGCGGCTCAAACCGCGCGTTTTCCTCCACAAATCAAAAACTCCTTTATCAATACGGTGTGGCGTTCCATAAAGCAGTGTATGCGAAGGCTTCGGGTTTATGACAGACGAACAATGCGCGCGCCTAGACATAAAAGCTTGGCTTCTAAATTTTCATAACCGCGGTCGATGTGATAGATGTTTGAAATGACGGTTTCGCCCTGCGCAAGCAGCCCTGCGATGCATAGCGCCGCTCCCGCGCGAAGATCCGTCGCGGAAACCTCTGCGCCGTGCAGGCGGCCGGTTCCGTTGACATATGCCGTGCGGCCGTTCACCGTGATATCCGCGCCCATTTTTCTGAGCTCATCCACATGAAGAAAACGGTTTTCAAACACCGTTTCATCAATCGTGCTACGTCCTTTCGCAAAGCAGCAGGCCGCCATAAAGGGCGCCTGCATGTCCGTCGGAAACCCGGGAAACGGCGATGAAACGATGTTTAAAGGACGGACGCCGCGTCCACGGATTCTGATGCCGTTTTCGTACGGAAAGATCTCCGCGCCCGCTTCAATCAGCTTGTCGCAGACAGGCTTTAAATGCCCGGCATCGGCGCGCAGCAAGTCCACCTCGCCGCCTGTGACGGCGGCGGCCAGCATCAGCGTACCGGCTTCAATGCGGTCGGCTATCGGCGTGTATTCCGTGCCGGACAGCGCCTTCACGCCGCGAATCATAATACGGTCTGATGCCGTCTCAATCCGCGCACCCATCGTATTCAAAAATCGTATCAGATCCGTCACCTCGGGCTCGAAAGCCGCGCCGCGGATCACGGTATCGCCCACGGCCAGCGACGCCGCCATGATCAGGTTTTCCGTCGCGCCGACGGAAGGAAACCGCAAAAGGATATCCGCCCCGTGGAGAGGGCGGCCCCATGCGTGCACATGCCCGTTGACGGTGACGGATTTCGCCCCAAGCGCCCGAAACCCCTGAATGTGGATGTCGATTGGTCGCGCGCCGATACGGCATCCCCCCGGGAGAGGCAGCGTCACGCTGCCTTCTCGCGCAAGCATAGGCCCCATGAAAAGTATGGAGGCCCGCAGCTTCTCCATGATATTGGCGGCGGGCGACGTCGTTTTGATGGATTTTGTCGTGATTGTGACGTCGTCGCCGGCAATGCTGATACGGGCGCCGAATGCGCGCAGCAACGTAAACATGTTTTTGACGTCGCTGATGGCCGGGACCTTGTGTATGGTCACGGGCTCCGACGTGAGCAGCGATGCCGCAAGAATGGGCAGTATGGCGTTTTTGGATGTGCTGACGCCGCACCGCCCGTTAAGCGGACTGCCGCCGGTAATTATCAGCTGTTTGCCGGATTGCGTCGTGCTTGTCATCGTTGTTCCTCGCAGTGAAGTAAGCTTATTATTTGCGCCCATCAAAAAAACATAGCCTGAAAAAATTGCATAAAATCGTTCGGTTCATTTTGCGTCTGCACAGGACAAAACGGCCGTTTTTGTGTATGATAGGGCTATGAAGAAAAAAGAGACCGAGCTGAGCGGGATCGAGTTCACGATCCGTCGGAAGAATATGAAGAATATGCGCATTCGCGTGTCGGGCGATAAGCGCGTCTGCGTATCGGCTCCCCATCATCTTCCGGAAAACCGCATCATCGCGTTTGTGGCGCAGAACGAGCGGTTCATCAAAGAACGGCTTCATGCGGTGGAGCAGAAACGCAGCCGCTGTTATCCGGCTTCGTATGCCAGCGGCGACAGCCTGATGATACTGGGGCGGCGGATGACATTGCGCGTGGTGCGCGACAAAAAAGCATGGGCAGGCATAGACGGCGGCGAGCTGGTGCTCTGCGTTCCGCCCGAAACAAACGTCAAAACGGCGTTTGCGCGGTTTATGACGCGCACGGCAAAGGACGTGTTCTTAACCCGGCTTGCCGCCATGCAAAAGGTTTTCCATTCAAACGCGGCGATCAGCCTTTCGGTGAGAAACATGCTCACGCGATGGGGCAGCATCAACACGAAGCGGCTTAATCTGAGCCTGTCGGTGCATCTGCTTCGCTGTGAAACGGAACTGATCGACTATGTGATTATGCATGAATTGTGCCATTTGGATTCGCCAAACCATTCAAGCGCGTTTTACAAGGCGCTCGAATCGTACTTCCCGCAGCGAAAGATTTGCGACAAGCGGCTTAACGAATACGGCCTCGTCGATTTTTAGCTTGAAGAAAGGCTGTCACAAAAAACGGTGTGTTGAATAATATGGTATCAGCTAACATCGAATGAAAGGGAGCGAAAGCCATGTCATATGATTGCGACCATCGCGACAGCATTTTAAGCGAGCTTGAGGATAATATCGACGAATGTGTGTGCGTGACCACATCGGGAGGCAGCTTCAAGGGACTTTTAACGGGGGTTTCCGACGACGCCTGCAAGATCGTCTGCCGCGGATGCGTAACTATCTGCCGCTTGAGAGACATTGAAGCCGTGACATTCTGCATCAGCAATTGCTGTTAGATGCGGGTACATAGGCAGCCGGAACGGGCCGCTTCAGCTTGTCGAAAGACCTTCGGTTTTCCGGCTTTGCTTGTACCTCTCAATACGGCGCAAAACCGCAAGGTGCGGGCGGCGCGGGCAAAGCCCTTTTTCCCACAAATGATTTTTCTAGATTTATTGACAGTCTGAGGCGGCCGAAACGGGCCGCTTTTGTTTATATGCCGGTATCCAGATGATATTCAAGCGCACTCATTGCAAACCTTGCGGATACCGTCGCGGGGCCGCCGCCCATTTCGATACCCACGCCGATGGCTTCCATCACCTGCTTTTCGCTTGCGCCGTTTAAAACCGCCTGATGAATATGCCACTCCATACACGATTCACAGTTGATTACGACGGATATGCCCACGGCAATCAGCTCCTTTTCAAGCTTTGTCAGAGCTCCGTCTAAAAAAGCGGCTTCTTCCATGCCGAGAAACGCGCGATATACATCCGATTTTTGGCTAAGTTCAGTATGCGCGGCATTTCTTTTGTCAATAATGTGCCGGATTTTTTCCCTTTCTGCTTTATCCATCGTGATCATCCTTTGTTCGTGATTTCCTGAGCAGCCGAAAATTCCGGCTGGAAATCCTCGATCAGCACCTGCAGCATGCCGCCGCAGGCCATGCCTTCCTCCTCGGTGATATCTGCGGTCAGATTGACGGTGTGCAGGCGGTACCGGCCCGTGCCGATCATCCGGCACGCGATGTCGATGACAGCGGATTCGCAGCAGCCGCCGCCGATGCTGCCGATAATGCGGCGGTCGGGATACACGAGCATTTTAGCGCCCGGACCGCGCGGTACGGAGCCCCTGGCGGACAACACGGTGACGACGGCCTTTGGCTCTCCCGTTTCCTCGGCCAGCACGCGCAGCACGTTCATGTCCATATCCGAACGGTTCGTGGCGCCGCTTCCTCCGCCGAGGCGCTTGCAGGAAATCATCTCCGCCAATATGGATATGGCGATCTCCGCGGGAGTAAGCGCGCCGATCTTGAGCCCGATGGGAGTATGCGTGCGTTCGACGCGCGCCGCATCATACCCCATTTCAATCAGCGCGTTTTTGACCGCGGCGACGCGCGATCGTGAACCGATCATGCCCACATAAAACGGCTCCGGGCCCTGAAGCACCTTCTCAAGGCAAAGCATGTCGTACCGGTGGCCGCGCGTGATGATGACCACATAGTCGGACGATGTGACATTGAGCCTGTCGAATACCTTTTCAAAGCTCTCGCATATCACGCCGTCGGCAGACGGAAAACGCATCGGGTTCGCAAAGCTCGGCCTGTCATCGGCAACCACCACGGAAAACCCCGTTTTTGACGCAAAATCCACAACGGGCAGCGCGACGTGCCCGCCGCCCAGCACAATAAGCCGCTGTTCTGGAAAAAACGGCTCCAAAACGGTTGCGGCGCCGTTCTCGGTATTCAGCACAGGCGCACCGATCTGAATGGCGCTTATGGCATGGGCGTCTTCCGGATCCATCAAATTCTTGATGATAGAGGCGGTATCGCCTTCATCCTGAGGCAGCCTCTGCTGAAGCACCGCGCATTTGCCGGCGCGGAGCGCATTCATAATGTCCGTGTAGATATGGTTTTTCATGAGTGTTATGACCTTTCAAACCTTTTTCGATTATACTAGCAATAACGCGGCGGCAAATCAACATCATCAGACTGTCAATAAAGCTAAAATTATAATATGTGGGCAAGACGGGCTTTGCCCGCGCAGCCGCACCTTGCGGTTTTGCGCCGTTTCGAGCTTGCGAGGAACAAGCAAAACCGGAAAACTGTCGTAAAACCGAAGGTTTTTCGACAAGCTGATCATCTTCTTTTGCCATATCATATGAAAAGTTTGATTCAGCGCTCCCAGCCAAGGCTTCGCTCCACCGCTTTGCGCCATCCGCCGATAAGCTTTTCACGCCTTTCGCCGTCCATATTCGGAACAAAGCAGATATCGTCCTCCCGGCTCTCTTTGATCGCTTCGGTATCCTTCCAAATCCCGACCGCGAGCCCCGCAAGAAAAGCGGCGCCCAGAGCGGTCGTCTCCCGTATCTTCGGACGTCTGACGGGCTTGTTGAGAATATCCGCCTGGAACTGCATCAGAAACCCGTCGCGGCTCGCACCGCCGTCCGCATTGAGCGAACCGAGCGTAATGCCGCTGTCTTTTTCCATTGCTTCCACAAGCTCAAGGCTTTGGTACGCGATGGACTCCTGCGCCGCGCGGATGATATGCTCACGCCGCGTGCCCCGTGTGATGCCGATCAGGCAGCCGCGTGCGTACATGTCCCAATACGGCGCGCCAAGGCCGGTAAAGGCGGGCACAAGATATACCCCGCCCGTATCGGAAACCTTTTGCGCATAATATTCCGCGTCGCGGCTTTCCTCAATCAACCGCATCTCGTCGCGCAGCCATTGTATCACAGCGCCGCCCGCAAACACGCTTCCTTCCAGCGCGTACTGCACCTTGCCGTGATAGCCGGCGGCGATCGTAGTAAGCAGTCCGTTCCGGCTGGTCACCGGCGTTTCCCCCGTATTCATGAGCAGGAAGCACCCCGTACCGTAAGTGTTTTTGGCTTCTCCGCTTTTAAAGCAAGCCTGCCCGAACAGCGCGGCCTGCTGATCGCCCGCTATGCCCGCGATCGGCACCCGAACGCCCTGTATGGCGGCATAGCCGTAAATCTCGCTGCAGCTTCTCACTTCGGGCAGCATCCCCCGCGGAATATCCATCTCACGCAGCAGGGTTTCGTCCCAGTCAAGCGTTTTGATATTATAGATCATCGTCCGTGACGCGTTGGTATAATCCGTCACATGCCGTTCGCCGTTTGTGAGCTTCCATACAAGCCAGCTGTCTACCGTTCCGAACAATACCTCGCCCTTTTCGGCGCGCTTGCGCACACCGTCCACATGATCGAGTATCCATTTGATTTTCGTGCCCGAAAAATAGGCGTCGGGCACAAGCCCCGTAGCTTCTCTGATATGATCGCCAAGCCCTTTGGCCTTCAGCGCGTCGGTCAGCCCGGCGGTCCTCCGGCATTGCCAAACAATGGCGTTATAAACAGGCTTTCCGGTAAGCTTATCCCAAACGACCGTCGTTTCACGCTGGTTCGCGATACCAATGGCGGCAATGTCTTTGATATCGACGCCGCTCTTTGTGATGACCTCCATCATCACGGCGTATTGGGACGAGTAGATTTCCATCGGGTCATGCTCAACCCAGCCCTGTTTGGGATAATACTGAGTAAACTCTTTTTGCGCCATTCCGACGATATTCTGATCCCGATCGAACAGAATCGCGCGCGAGCTGGTGGTTCCCTGATCCAGCGCCAAAATATAGCCCGCCATCACCGCAGCCTCCTTTTTATTTTGCTATGCTTCAATCGGAATAAAACCGAACTTCGCAACGTCAAAAAGCCCCATATCCGTCAGCTTCAGCTCCGGAATCACAGGCAGCGCCATAAAGCTCAGCGTCATCACAGGCTCCACATGACCGGATATGCCGAGCGTATGGATTGCCGCGTCATGAATGCTTTCGAGCTTTTCCTTGACCCATTCTCCGCTTTGGTCGCTCATGAGGCCCGCAATGGGCATTGGCATGCTTTCGACGATCTGGCCGTTGAGCGCAAGCATCAGGCCGCCGCCCTGCTTGATCAATTCCCGAACGGCAAATGCCATATCGTCATCGTTCACGCCCACCGTTATGATGTTGTGAGAATCATGCGCGATGGAAAGAGCGACAGCGCCCCTTTTGATGCCGTATCCTTTCAAAAGCGCAACGGACACGTTTCCCGTGTTTTGATGGCGCTCGACGACGGCGATTTTGACAACGTCTTTGTCCGGCTCATAGATAAATTCTCCGTTATCGTCGGTTTTGACCTCCGCGATCTCCTTTCCCGTCACGACGCCTCCGGGCCGCATGGCGATGACGTGCGCCTTGTTTGAACGGATAATCAGCCGCAGCTTTTCTTTTGAGAAATCCTTGACATAAAAACGGCCTTTTGTCAAAGAGATATCGTGCCTTTCAACAGGCAATAAATATCTGCCGCCGGCGGCCGCTTCCGTTCCCGCAATAAACACCTTATCCACTCTGAAACGTTCCAGATCGCCGAGCAGAACGATATCGGCGCGCAAGCCGGGCGCAATGGCGCCCCTGTCGGCAAGGCCGTAGCACTCCGACGCATTGAGAGTGGCCATCTGTATCGCGGTGATGGGGTCGATGCCCGCGCCTGTCAAAATACGCAGATGATGGTCAAGATGTCCGTCGCTGAGTATCGTTTTCGGCTGGCAGTCGTCCGAGCACAAAAGACAGCGCCTGCTGTTCGCGGGCGTCAGCCCTTTGATCAGATCAGGAAGATTATGACACGCCGAACCCTGGCGCATCAGCACATACATTCCTCTATAAATGCGGTCGAGCATTTCTTCCGCGGTCGAGCATTCATGGTCGGTGCGTATTCCCGCCGACGCATAGGCGTTGAGCTCATTGCCGGCAATGCCCGGGCAATGCCCGTCGATGATTCTTCCGTATCTTTTCGCGGCGGCCAGCTTCGCCAGCACTCGGCTGTCGGCGCCGATCACGCCGGGGAAGTTCATAAACTCGCCCAGTCCGAATATACTGCCGCCCGACAGCCATTCGTCCATATCTTCCGCCTCGATCTGAGCGCCGCTGTGTTCAAACGGTGTGGCAGGCACACAGGAAGGCATCATCATTTTGATATCCAGCGCCGTTTTTTTTGACGCTTCGGCCATGTATTGCAGGCCGCTCAGGCCGCATACGTTCGCGATTTCGTGCGGATCGGCCATGATCGTGGTGGTGCCGTGCGGCACAATGAGCCTGCCCAATTCCTCCGGACTCACATATGACGATTCAATATGGATATGGCTGTCAATAAACCCCGGCGCGGCATAAAGGCCGTTCGCATCAACGGTTTGAAGCCCGTCGTATCGCCCCACGCCCGCGATCTGTCCGCCGCATATTGCAATGTCCCCCTCCACAACGGCGGAATTGAAAACATCAACAACCCTGCAATTTTTAATCACGGTATCGGCAGGTATTCTGCCCGCGGCTGTGTCAACGAGCTTTTTGAGCTGACTGGATTCCATTGATAATCACCTTCTGTAAAAATGAATTTAGATATGCGTTTCTAAACGTATACTATCAGAATAAGGGGCTTATTGGCAACCGATTAAACCCAAGAACAGGCCCTGTCGGGAAAATAAAAAAGGCTCCGGATCTCTCCGATGCCTTTGGTGGAGCATAGCGGGATCGAACCGCTGACCTCTGCATTGCGAACGCAGCGCTCTACCAGCTGAGCCAATGCCCCATGTCCAGAAACGTATTATAGCGTATTTTCGTCAGGCGCGCAATAGGGCATTTTGACTATTTTTTATTTCCAGCCACTGGTTTGGAACATGGCCGGATATCGATTATGGCGGTATAGAAAAACATAATCAGGAAATATCATCAGAGCGTAATGCCCGACGACGAGCTGCTCACCAAAACCGCATTCTTGCTCAAATGAATCAGAGGCTTATTATCAGCATGATGTTGAGCGCAGTGACCGCCGCGGCAATCACGATCAGCACAGCCTGATGCGCCGCGGAGTTTCTGTATTCCCCCATGACCCTTTTCGACGATGTGAGATAGATCTGCAAAAATATCGTGAACGGCAGCTGTATGCTCAAAAACATCTGCGAGTAAACAAGCCCCTGAAACGGATCGGAAATAAGGAATATGGCGGATGTGGCGGCTGCGAGTATGGCGGCAACTCCAAACTTCGTATGCTTCTGCTTGATATCATACGGCTGCTTGAAAAAGCCCGCAATGATCGTGCCGCCCGCCATGCCGGCCGTTGTGGCAGACGATATGCCCGAAAACAAAAGCGCGACGCCGAACACCACTGCCGCACCCTTGCCGAGCATCGGCTCCAGTATCCGCTGCGCCTGTGAAAGCTCCGTCACCGAAGCGCCTCTGCTGAAAAATGCGGCCGCGGCCAATATGATCATTGCGCTGTTAATACACCATCCAATCACCATTGAAAAAAGCGTATCCACAAACTCAAACCTCAGCTGCTTTTTGATCACAGCCGGGTCCTTCTTGTTCCACTCTCGGCTTTGTATGACCTCGGAATGCAGAAACAGGTTGTGCGGCATCACCACCGCGCCCAGCACCGCCATGATAACGGGCATTGAACCGTGCGGAAACGCCGGCATCACCCACCCTTGCGCCGCCTGACCCCAATCCACATTCACAATACTGAGCTCGTATAAAAACGAAAACCCGATGATTGAGACAAATCCGATGATGAATTTCTCGAGCCGTCTATACGAATTGGTCAATAGCAGCCAGAGCACCAAAACCAACACCATCACCGCGCCGAGACGGATCGGCAGCCCAAAAAGCAGCTCCAGCGCGATTGCGCCTCCAAGTATCTCCGCAAGCGCTGTGGATACCGAGGCCAGCACGGCGGTTGCCAGCAGCGTCCGCGAAACGGCAGGCCTTAAATGCTTCGACGCCGCTTCGGCAAGGCAGTCGCCTGTCGCGATGCCAAGATGCGCCACATTATGCTGAAGCAGTATCAGCATGATCGTGGACAGCGTGACCATCCAAAGCAGCGTATATCCGTAATCGCTGCCGGCCGATATGTTGGATGCCCAGTTGCCGGGATCAATAAAGCCTACGGTCACAAGCAAACCGGGGCCGATGTATTTCAGAATCTCCCTCGCGCTGTACGGCCTTTTTCCATTCGGCTTCTCTTGTTTATTCTGCAAGCGGCACATTGGCGTCTCCCTTTTCTTTATTAATACACATTATTAATAAGCTTCAACCAATATTCTGTTTCAGATTGTCGTACGGTTATTCTGTCGGTGAAAAGAGAGCATGTTTGTATCGGTAGTTATGCCGCGTCTTTGTGACGCTTAAACAAAACAAAAGACCCGCATTCACGAGCCTTCGATTTCAATGGTGCGAGGAAGGGGACTTGAACCCCTACGGTATACACCACACGCCCCTCAAACGTGCGCGTCTGCCAGTTCCGCCACCCTCGCATTTTTGCCGCAGATGAGATTATAACATATACGCAACAAAAGTCAAGCCGCAATTGATGTAAAAATGTGGCGGCATACTGCGGCAAGTCACAGAATAATGAAATGATTGTGAATTGTCGCTCAAAGTCTACAAAGCCATTGTTCATTACTATAATATGTATTATAATACTTGCATCACGAAATTTTGTCTTAAAAAGCGGGAAAATGATGAAGCGATTATACTCTCTTGTTTTGGCAGTCATACTGACGGCTGCGTCGCTTGCGGGATGCACCCAAGCGGCATCCGGCGCGGCGCCCTCCGGCCTGTATATATCCGAAGTGGTCAGTTCCAACAGCAGCTCGCTGACAGACCCTGTGCTTGGCAACCCGGACTGGATAGAGCTTTACAACGCATCGGGCGAAATGATCGATTTGAGCGGCTATTCAATCGTTGCATCCAAAAACGAATTTGAGTTCCCCGACGGCGCTTCCATTGAAGCCGGCGCTTATATGATCGTTTACTGCTGCACCGCAACCGAAGACGCGGGCAGCCAGATTTACTGTACGGGCTTTAAGCTTTCCAAAAACGGAGAACAGCTGGTTTTGTCCGCACCGCACGGAACGCTCCAAAGACTATCTGTTCCCGCGCTTGAAGCCGATATTTCATACGGAATCGGCAAGGATGGTTCATACCAGTTTTTCTCATGTCCAACGCCCGGCGCTGCGAACGATGCGCAGGGTTTCTCCTCCATCGACGAAATCTCTGGCCAAATCGACGCGTCTCTCAAAATCAGCGAAATACTGCCGCAAAGCGTATCCGATTCGGATCCTTACGGGTGGATTGAGCTGACAAATACGGGAAGCGAACCGATCGACCTCTCTCAATACTATATCACCGAGAATCTGTCCAACCCCAAAAAAGCCAAGCTGCCGAAAATGACGCTCGAGGCCGGACAATACGCGGTCATTCGGTTTACGGGCTCAGCCGGAGATGCCGAGGTGCCGTTTAAAATCGGCAGTGAGGAAACCACCGTGGCGCTTCTTGACGTATTCGGAAACGTCGTCGATAGAATCACATGGGACGCCGCCTCGCCCGCAGGCATTTCCGCAGGCCGAAGCGATAACGGCAATACCGTCTATTATATGCGCTCAACACCCGGCGAAGCCAACGATACGGAATGTTTGGATTCAATCGCCATTTCGGACGGTGCCGGCGATGTCATCGTCGATGAGATACTGCTTAAGAACAGCTTTTCCATCATCGACGAAGACGGCGATCGCTCGCCGTGGGTCGAGCTTTTCAACACGTCCGATAAAACCGTGAACCTTTCGGACTATGCGCTTTCCGACAACAAAGACAGGCTGTTGAAGTACCGGCTGCCCGACGCAGAGATCGCGCCCGGCGGCTACGCGCTCGTTTACCTTTCGGGAAAAGACAGGATCGGCTCGGAGCTTCATGCCAACTTCAAAATCGGCAGCGATGAAACACAGCTTTTTCTCACCGATATCGCGTCCTGTACGGTACAAACGGTGGACCTGCCCGCCCAAAGCAAGGACAACGTGTCTTACGGACGGACCGCAGACGGAACATGGCAGTACTTCCCAATGCCGACGCCGCTTGCCGCCAACAGCACACAGGGTTTCACGGAAATTGCCGCCGCAGGCGGCACTTCTTATCTTATCATCAGCGAGGTGTCGAGCGTCAGTAAGGCCAAAGACGGTCAAAGCGACTGGATCGAGCTTTACAACGGCACACAATCCGATATCGACATATCGGGCTATTACCTGTCGGATTCGCGCAAAAACCTGAAAAAATGGCAGATCGGAAGCGCATCCGTCAGTGCCGGCGGCTATATCAAGATCGACCGTTTTCAAAACGGCGACGCAACAGACGAGCTTCATATATCGCTTTCGGGTGAGACGGTTTATCTGTCGAATCCGCAGGGTCTTGTACTTGACCAGCTTAATACCGGCGTGTTGCGTCCCGGCATATCCAAGGGCAGGCTCACAAGCGGCGAAACCGTCACAACGGCTTTTTTCAGCACGCCCACACCGGGCGCGGCGAACACCGCCGATACGATCAGCGGATACTGCAACGCGCCGTTTTTTTCGGTAAACGGCGGCTACCATTCTGCGCCTATCACACTTGAAATCACAGCAAAGGCGGGAGAAACCGTTTACTACACGCTGGACGGGTCCACACCGTCCGAAAGCTCCACGCCGTATACAGGGCCGATCACCATATCCTCCACTCAGACCGTGCGCGCAATCGCAGCGGCGCCCGGCAAGCTTTCCAGCAATGAAACCGTGGCGACATATCTTTTTGAAGAAAAGCATTCGCTTCCAGTGGTTTGTCTTTCGATATCCGAAAGCGATAAAAGTTATGTGTTTTCAAGCCAGGAGCGCGGTGACGGAAAAGAACGCGCGGGATATGTGGAATACTACGAAGCGGACGGCACTCTCGGCGTCCGGTTTCCTGCCGGCTTTCGGCTAGCGGGCGCAGGGACGCGTCAGTATCCGCAGAAGTCCATCAATCTTTATCTGCGCGGCGGCTACGGCCAAAGCGCCGTCACATATCCGTTTTTCGAAGGCTACGGCATCACAACGTTCAAATCGCTGTCTCTGCGCAATATGGGGCAGGATCAGGACAATACGCGGCTTCGAGACGTTTACTTTCAAATGGCTGTCAACGGCATGAATATCGACAATATGCAGTCGAAATTCGTCGTCGTCTATATCAACGGGCAATATTACGGACTCTATGAATTCAAAGAAAACCAGAACGAGGATTATCTTGCCGCAAAACATGGAATCGATGCGGACAAGGTGGAAATGGCGCGCAACCAGTGGATTTTTGTCGGCCAGCAGGCCAGCATCAACCGCGTTTTCTCGATAGCCAGAGGCAACACGGCAAGCGACGAGCAGTTTGCCAAATACACCGAGATTGCGGATTCCGATTACTTCATGGACTATCTGATCGCCATACACTTTTTTAACAGTTCGGATTATTACAACCAGAAATACGCCCACACGTCGGATAACACGCTCAAGTGGCGTCCTTTGTTTTACGACCTTGATTTGGCGCTTGGAAGCGCAAGCGCCTCAAATTTCGGCTCGATTTTCAGTTCAACCGGCATTTTAGGACCGCTGCATGAAGACGGCAAGCAATACTTTTTTGATATGGGGCTTTACTATGGCTTCAGGAAGAATCAGGCCTGGTGCGACGCGTTTGTGAAGCGATACGCGCAGGTGCTGAATACGGTGCTCACCACCGACAAGCTTCTTTCTCTTTACGACAGCTTGACGGACTCAATACGGAGCGAGATGCCGCGCACAATACAAAAATGGGGGCGCCCATCGTCTATGAGCAGCTGGGAGAACAATATCCGCAAGCTTCGCAGCAACATAGAGAACAGGCGTCATTACGCGATCAAGGGCCTTCAGTCTTATTTCAATCTTTCAGATGAGAAGATCGCTGAGCTGTTTCCGAACGGCTGATGACGCAAACGGGAGGAGAACCGCATGAGAAACATTGAAGCCGCCGAGATTACCGCCGCCGTCAAAAGCCTTTTTCTTGAAGCCTGCCGCATGCCGGGCGCCGATGTTTTGGATGCCATCAAAAACGCCTATGAGAATGAAACGTGCGCGCCCGCCAAGGAAGGGCTGCGTCAGCTTTTGCTCAATGCCAGGATCGCCAAAGAGACGCATATGCCATACTGCCAGGATACGGGTATGGCCGTGGTTTTTATCGAGATCGGACAGGACGTGCATATCAGCGGCAGCCTTGAAGATGCCGTCAACGCGGGCGTGCGCGAAGCCTATGACACGGGCTATTTGCGAAAGTCCGTTCTTAACCCGATCAGCCGCAAAAACACGAATGACAACACGCCGGCCGTCATCCATTACGATATCGTTTCGGGCGACGGTCTTAAAATCAGCGCCGCGCCCAAAGGATTCGGCAGTGAAAACATGAGCAGGATCGCGATGCTCAAGCCGAGCGACGGTTTAAGCGGCATAAAGAGCTTTGTCATCGAAAGCGTGAAAGCCGCGGGGGGCAGCCCATGCCCGCCCGTCGTAATCGGCGTCGGCATAGGCGGCACATTTGAAAAGTGCGCGCTGATGGCTAAAAAACAATTGCTGCGCGAAATCGGCAGCGTGAATCCCGATCCGTTTCTCGCGGGTCTGGAAGCCGAGCTCAAAAACGATATCAACGCGCTTGGCATAGGCGCAATGGGTTTCGGCGGCGGCAGCTACTGTTTCGCCGTTCACATTAGCGCTTACCCTACACATATTGCGGGGCTGCCCGTGGCCGTCAACTTCCAGTGCCATGCGGCGCGCCACGCAAGCATTACGCTTTAAGGAGCCGATATGACCGATTTGACCACACCGTTGAGCGCCGATATACGAAAAAATCTTCGCGCCGGAATGAGCGTAACGCTTTCGGGAACTGTTTACACCGCCCGCGATGCGGCGCACGCGCGGCTGTATGAAATGATCCGAAACGGCGAAGCGCTGCCGTTTGAAGTGTCCGGAAGCGGCATCTATTATGCAGGACCGTGCCCGGATATGCCCGGGCGCGTCATCAACTCGTGCGGCCCCACCACCTCGTCACGTATGAACGCTTATGCTCCCATGCTTTACGATATGGGTCTGCATTTCGTGATCGGCAAAGGGCCGGTTTCTCCCGAGGTGCGCGAGGCCATTGTGCGCAACAACGCCGTTTACTTTGCGGCTGTGGGCGGCGCAGGCGCGCTGATTGCTTCGCATATTATCGAGGCGCAGCTCGTCGCGTTTCCCGATCTCGGCGCGGAAGCGATCCGTCGTCTGACTTTTGACCATGTGCCGCTCATTGTCGCCGTCGACAGCCGCGGCAGCAGCGTATACGACCGATAATAAAAGGCTCTGACACAAGCCAAAGCCTTTTTTGCATCAAATATGGTCTGCTTATCTGTCTTCGCGGAAGTATGGAAGCCCGAGGCTTTCCGGCGGGCGATTCTCACGCTTCCTGCGCATCGATACGATGATCAGCACAACGATCGTCACCAGATAGGGCAGCATTTTGAAAAGCTCCTGCGACGAGCGCGTGAGGCCCGGTATATAAAAGAACAGCCAAAACAATACTCCAAACAGATAAGAACCCCAGATGGCGTGCTTGGGCTTCCAGCGCGCGAATATCACAAGCGCCACGGCCAGCCAGCCGAGCTTTTCAATGCCGCCGTCAATTGCCCATGTGCCCTTTATATAGTCCATTACGTAATACAAACCGCCAAGGCCGGTAATGGCCGCGCCGATACAAGTCGCAAAGTACTTGTATTTGGTCACGTTGATGCCCGCCGCATCCGCCGTTGCGGGATTTTCACCCACCGCGCGGAGATTTAGGCCCTTGCGCGATTTGTTGAGAAACCAGCTGACCAGAAAGGCCAGTATAATCGCCAGATAAACCATAAAGCCGAGTGCGGAAAAAACGTCTATGCTTGATAGAAACGGCAACGTTGCGCGGTATGCGCTGCTCGTTGCCGCGACGGATATCTGCCCCACGCCTCCGGCCATATTGTTGAGCGCGCCGCCGAAAAAGTTCGCGACACCGCCGCCGAAAATGGTCAGCGTCAAGCCCGTGACGTTCTGGTTGGCACGCAGCGTGATCGTCAGAAAGCTGTATATCAGCCCTGCCAGCAGCGACGCCGCCAACGCACACGCAAGAGCGATCACCATTCCGACCCAAGGCACTGGAACTTCCGCAGCCGTTTCATACATAAAAGAACCCGCAAGGCCCGCGATGCCTCCGAGATACATGATTCCCGGTACGCCCAGATTCAGGTTTCCGGACTTCTCCGTCAGAATTTCTCCGACTGAACCAAATAATATCACCGTACCGAACACAATGGCCGCCTGAAGCAAAGACAGTATCTGAGCCATATCAGCGCGCCTCCTTTCTGTTGCGGAAAACCAACCGGTAATTTGTAAAGAACTCGCTTCCAAGTATGAAAAACAGAATAATGCCCGTAATCATTTTCGAGGCAAAATCGTTTAGGTTGTACTGGGAAGCGATTTGTATCGCGCCTTTTTCAAGAAACACCAGCAGCGCGGCCACAAATATCATCATAAATGTGTTGAACTTTGCGAGCCATGCCACAATTATGGCCGTAAATCCGTTTCCGCCCGCCGTGCTCGTTGAAATCGTATGGGACGCGCCCGCTACCGCGATATAACCCGACAGACCGCATATCGCACCGGAAATCATCATCGTCCGTATCACAACGCTTTTGACGTTGATGCCGACATACCGGGCGGTTCGCTCCGATTCGCCCACGACCGCAATCTCATATCCCTGCTTGGAGTACCGCAGATAAATGAACATCAGCGCCGTCAACACCATCACGATGATCAGCGTCATCATATACTGCTGGCCGAACACAGCCGGAAACCACCCGGCCTTTGTCTGCTGGTTGATGATTCCAACGGTGTTGGAACCGAACGGATTCTCCCATACGGCGACAAAATACGACGTGAGCTGAATGGCGACATAGTTCATCATCAGCGTAAACAGCGTTTCGTTCGTGCCGTAGCGCGCCTTAAACAGCGCGGGAATAAAGCCCCACAGCGCGCCTGCCGCACAGCTGGCAACCAGTGAAATAAGCAGCAGTTCCCATGTGGGCAGCGATTTGCCGAGATAAATCATCACGCCGGCGGTGGCTATACCGCCTACAAGTATCTGCCCCTCCGCGCCGATATTCCAAAACCGCATTTTAAAAGCCGGCGCCAGGCCGACGCCGATGCAAAGCAGCATCATCATATCGCGCAGCGTGACCCAAAAACGCTTTTCGGTACCGAAATTTCCCTCAAACATGGCGCTGTAAACCTTGAGGGGATTGATATGAACGATGGCATATATTACGATGGCGCTGACGGCAAGCGCCAGCACAAGGCCGATAAGACGTACCAGCCAGCTGCGCCATACCGCTATGGTGTCGCGCTTGACGATGCGCACCAATGGCACCTTTACAGCAGATTTGTTCATTTTTCTCCTCCCAGTTTGGTCATCATCATGCCGACCTGGTTCTTATCGGCGCCTCTGCCCGGAACGATGCCGCTGACCTTCCCGCCGCAAAGCACAAGAATGCGGTCGCAGTATTCCAGCAGAACATCCAAATCTTCCCCCACAAAAATGACGGCGACGCCATTTTGCTTCTGCCGGTTGATTAAGTCATAAATGGTGTAAGACGAATTGATATCGAGGCCGCGCACGGCATATGCCGTCATCAAAACGGTCGGCGACGACGAGATCTCGCGCCCGACCAAAACCTTCTGCACGTTTCCGCCCGAAAGCTTTCTGACCGGTGTGGAAAGGCTCGGCGTTATCACGGCCAAATCGTTCACAACGCGTTCGGCCAGGCTGCGCGGCGTTTTCCTGTCTGTAAATATGGATTTTCCATGTCGGAACGAACGCAGCATCATGTTGTCGGTCAAGTCCATACTGCCGACAAGCCCCATGCCAAGCCTGTCTTCGGGCACAAACGACAGCATCACGCCCATGGAAAGGATCTCGCGCGGATCCTTGCCGAGAAGCTGGATTTCTTCACCGGTTTTGGGATCGATATAGATAATGCTTCCCGATTCAGACGGCTGCAAACCCGCTATGGATTCGAGAAGCTCTTTCTGACCACAGCCGGAAATACCCGCCACACCGAGTATTTCTCCGGAATAAGCGGTAAAAGACACATCCGAAAGCTTTGTGACCCCGTCGGCATCCCGAACGGTCAGGCCCTCCACGATCACACGCGGTTTGGGGTCTATGGGCTCCGGCCTTTCAATGTTCAAGGATACGGCGCGGCCCACCATCATATTGGTCATTTCCGCCGCATTTGTGTCCTTTGTCGCCATGCCGCCCGCATATTGGCCGCGGCGAAGCACCACCACGCGGTCCGATATTTCTTCAACCTCATGAAGCTTGTGCGTGATGATCACGATCGCTTTTCCGTCGTCCCGCATGTTGCGCATCACCGCAAAAAGCTTTTCGGTTTCCTGCGGCGTCAGCACGGCGGTCGGCTCATCCAGTATCAGTATGTCTGCGCCCCTGTACAGCACCTTGACGATTTCCACCGTTTGTTTTTGGGATACGGACATATCATAGACTTTCTGCTCCGGATCCACCTCAAAGCCGTACATGCCGCATATGCTTCGAATCTTTTCACCCACGCTCTTAAGGTCAAGACGGATTTTCCCATCCATTCCCAGTATGATGTTTTCCGCTGCAGTCAGCACATCCACAAGCTTGAAGTGCTGATGGATCATGCCGATGCCAAGGTCGTAGGCATCCTTTGGACTGCGGATCGAAACCTCGCGGCCGTCAACCAAAATGTGCCCGCCGTCGGGATAGTAAATTCCGGAGAGCATGTTCATCAGCGTCGTTTTGCCGCTTCCGTTTTCTCCGAGCATGGCAAGGATTTCTCCCCGGTAAATCTCAAGATCGATCTTGTCATTTGCAACCACAGAGCCGAACGTCTTGGTTATGCCGCACATGCGGACAGCCGCCTGAGCGCTTCGCATACAGGATTACCCCCTTGGAAGTGATAGAAAGAGCCACTTTGAGGTGGCTCTTTCCCTTCATTGACAGTATTGATTATTGGGCGTTGAGCTCGGTGATGCCGTCGATGCGCAAACCGAAATATGGAGCGCTGCGGAGCGTCGATTCATTGAACACGCCGTTCTCAATCGCTTCGCCGGTATCGCCCACCCAATCGCCGTCGGTATCGATTGCGAGATAAGTGGTGACCTTCTTGCCGCCCACTGTGAAGTTGGCCGTATCGAACACGTTGAGCGTGCCGTCTTTGAGAGCCGATTCAACTTCCTGAACCTTCTCGGCGGTGCCTTTTGCACAGCTTTCGCCAAGCTTGGAGATCATGACGGCGCCTTGGTTATAGCCTTCCGCCCAGTCCGTTTTGATTTCCTCACCGTTTTTGATGCAGTTGAACGCATATGTGTAGTAAACGCTCCAATCGTTCTGAGCGCTGGTCAGCGCAGCCTTCGGCGCAACGGAGAGCATATCCACATTATAGCCCACGCAGTAAACGGTGGTGCCGCCCTCAAGCAGCGCCTCGCAGGCAGAGGGAGCGCCCGTAGAATCGGCATGCTGGCTGATGATGATGCAGCCGGACGATACGAGAGCGTTGGCGGCTTCCGCTTCGGCCGTCGGATCGTACCATGAGTTGGTGTACTGCACGTCCATCACAACGTTCGGAACGATGGACTTCACGCCAAGATAGAAGGCGGTATAGCCCGAAACAACTTCCGCATACGGGAATGCGCCGACATAGCCGATCTTGATGTTCCCGTCTTTATCCATGTTTTTCTGGGCCACTTTGCCGTCGGCCACAAGCTCGGCGAGCTTCATGCCGGCCACAACGCCCGATACATAACGGGACTGGTATGTATCATTGAATGCATTCTTGAAGTTCTTAAGACCGGAAAGCGCGGCCTGATCGCCCGTCATCGACACGAATGTGACGTCCGGATTTTCTTCCGCGGCCTGCTGCATATGGCTCTGATGGCCGTAGCTGTCAGAGAAGATGTATTTGCAGCCATGCTCCACAAGGTCGGTCGCCGTATCATAGCAGGTTTCGTCTTCGGGTATGTTGTACTTCCAGATGATCTGGTCGTCTGTAAACCCGACCGCCGCAGCGGCTTTCTTGATGCCCTCGATGTGTGCGGAGTCATAACCCGTGTTTTCGTCGTGAACCAAAATCACGCCGATCTTCACATCGGACGCCGCTGCCGGTTCAGCCGATGCTGATTCGGATGCCTGTGCCGACTCGGATGCCTGTGCCGATTCAGACGGTGAAGCCGACTCGGATGCCTGCGGCGTGCCGCACCCAACGAGCGCGAACGCGAGAACCATGGCAAAGGCCAGAACCAATGCGATACTCTTTTTCATATGTTCCTCCTTCATTTAAATAAAAAAATCTGATTGTATGACTAATTTTGTACGTTGCTATCTTACTATATTTTCATGCAATTGTGAAGCTTTTTTGATTGTGCTGGCGGCCAATTTTGCACTCAAATATCGTCAAATCATTCAATTCTTATTTCAAGGTCTTGGAACAGCGCCGTTTTGATAATCGCAAGCCATTCACGTACATGGCACGAGAGCCATACGCGCCACGGCGTCGGCGATGCAAGGCCGTACGCGTCAAAGCCCAGCTCGCGTGCACACCAAAGCGCACGAAGCATATGATAATCGCTTGTCACGATGGCCGTATGCCTGCTCAAACCGTTATTGTCCACGATGCTCATCGCGTATTTCATGTTTTCTTCGGTGCTCGTGGATTTGTCTTCCGTATAGATTCTCGACGGATCGACGCCGTGTGAAACAAGATACGCCTGCATTGCCGCCGCCTCGGAAACGGGTTCGTTATCGCCCTTTCCGCCCGTCACAACGACGCTGGCTCCTGTATGCTCCTTGAGATACGCGCAAGCGGTCTCCAGTCTGTTTTGAAGCGACAGCGTGGGCCGTCCGTCCTCAAATATGCCGCAGCCAAGCACGATGACCGTATCCGCCGCGTTGTCCGGTTTTGCCGCCGCCGCGGCCGTCATGAGCGACTCGATCACAATCACCGCCGCCATGCCCATACCCGCACAGGACACCGCCGCAATCCGAAACCATTTTGGCTTTATCAGCGGCTTTCGGTATTTGAGATGCCATATGGCCCAGAAGACGAGCAGTATTCCGGCCGCTATAGGAATCGCCATGCCGATGCTGAAGCCCACCGACGACATCGCCGCCAACACGCTCCACCCGATTGCAGCTGCGCCGAGTATGATCACAGCCGAATAAAAGCATGTCTGCCATTTTGAGTTTTTCAATTTAAGACTCCCTTCAAAAACTCACCATCACCCAAAACGATTACGGCGCCGTGTCCGGATAGCTCACGGCTATCAGCATCAAGCCTTTGGCCGGCGCGGTCACGCCTGCCCGTTCCCTGTCTTTGCTGTTGATGATATCACGCACGCTTTCCGGCGGTCTTTTGTGCAGACCGATCTCGATCAGCGTACCCGCAATAATCCGCACCATATGATGCAAAAAGCCCGAGCCTTTGATGTCCATCAATATATACGGCCCGTCCTTTTCAATATCAAGGCTGAATACAGTCCTCACCGTATCCTTTGTCTCTCCGCCGCTCGCGCAGAAGCACTTGAAATCGTGCGTACCGACGATATACGCGGCCGCTTCGCGCATCGCCGCCAAATCGAGCGTGCCGCGCACATGCGCCGCCGTATGGCGGAAGACCGCCGGCGCATGCTCCGCGTTGCAAATCGTATACCGGTAGTGCTTTGCTTTGGCGCAAAACCTTGCATGAAAGCCGTCCGCCGCAGTCTCAGAGCGCTTGACGCGGATATCGGGCGGCAAATGCGTGTTCATCGCAAAACAGATCTTATCGGGCGGTATGGAACACTGCGTATCCAGATGCGCCGTCTGTGCCAGCGCGTGAACGCCCGCATCGGTGCGCCCCGCCCCGTGTATGCGCACGCGTTCCCCCGTCGCGGCTTCAAACGCGCGTTCCAGAACATCCTGCACGGAAAGCGCGTTTGTTTGGCTCTGCCAGCCCGCGTAATTCGTGCCGTCATATTCTACGGTCAGCTTTACTCTCATAAAATCAATACCCGAACGCCGCAAACACGATAAGCCCCGCCACGACTGCTGCTGCGGCGCCGTCGCGCCAATGCATATGCATGACTTTCATGCGCGTGCGTCCCTCTCCGCCGTGATAGCAGCGCGACTCCATCGCGAAGGCAAGCTCGTCCGCGCGTCGGAACGCACTGACAAACAACGGCACCAGCAGAGGCACCATGCCGGCGGCTCTTTTGAACACGCTGCCCGAATCAAATTCGGCGCCTCTCGCGGTCTGCGCCTTCATGATTTTATCCGTTTCCTCGATCAGCGTAGGGATAAACCGCATCGCGATCGTCATCATCATTGCAAGCTCATGCACGGGGAACCGGACCGCCTTCAGCGGCTTCATAAGGCTCTCTATACCGTCTGTCAGCGCAATCGGCGACGTTGTGAGCGTCAGCATTGTAGTCGCCGTAATCAGGTATATGAGCCGAACGGCAAGCCGGACGGCGCTGGTAAGCCCCTCTTCCGACACGCGGAATATCCACCAGGAAAAAAGCTCCCTGCCTCCCGAGTAAAAGAACGTGTTGAGCACAAATGTCAGCAATATGATAAACCATAGCGGCTTCAATCCGCGCAGCACGAATCTGACGTTGACGCGCGACAGTATCACGACAAACACGATGAATCCGAATACGACGAGATTGCCGATAAACGTATCCATCATAAAGATCAATACGATAACGGCAATCACAAGCACAAGCTTCATGCGCGGATCAAGACGGTGGATCACCGAGTTTCCGGGAAAATACTGGCCGAAAGATACGTTCTTAATCATTGAACGCCTCGTTTCCGGCCTTTGCGCGCACCAGACGCAATACCGCCTTTTCAAGCTCGTCCAGCCGTATCACGCTTTCATCCACCTTCCGTCCTTTTTTGCGGAGCCTTGAAGCAATATCGGCCACCTCGGGAATATCCAGGCCGATCTGCTTGAGCTCATTCTCTCTGACGAAAACGCGCTGGGGCGTGTCGTCCATCACCAGCTTTGCGCCGTTCAGCACCACCACGCGGCGGGCATATTCGGCAAGATCGTCCATCGAATGCGTGATCATGATGATTGTGACACCCTCCGCATTGAGATGCGTGATCAGGTTCATCAGATGCGCTCTGCCTTTGGGATCAAGCCCCGCGACGGGTTCGTCGAGTATCAGCACTCTGGGGCGCACCGCAAGCACGCCCGCAATCGCCACGCGCCGTTTCTGGCCGCCCGAAAGCTCAAACGGAGACAAATCCTTCACGCCGTCGTAATCCAGCTCCATAAGCGCCATTGCATCCCTCACGCGCCTCTCGATGTCATCTTCGGGCACGCCCGTTTTGATTGGGCCGAACGCGATGTCTTTATAAACGGTTTCTTCAAAGAGCTGGTGCTCCGGATATTGAAAGACCACGCCCACGGAACGGCGCAGTTCTTTTCGGTCAAAGCCTTTCTCCGCGATATCTTTGCCGTCTATCAGCACACGCCCCGATGTGGGCTTCAAAAGCCCTGCCATCAGCGCGATCATTGTGGTTTTGCCGGATCCTGTATGACCGATCACACCGAGAAACTCTCCGTCCTCGATTTTCAGGCTCACGCCGTCCACCGCTTTGGCTTCAAACGGCGTTCCCGGCATATATGTGTAGGTCAGATTATCTAGCTCAATCGACATATCTCTTCCACCAGTTCTTCAATTGTGAGCGGACATTCGCCAAGCTCCACCCCTTTGGCTTTCAGACGATGATACAGCTCGATGTGAGGCGGCGCGGACAGCCCCGCATCTTTGAGCGCCTGTTCGTCCGCAAACACCTCGCGCGGCGTGCCTGTTTTTGTGATACGGCCTCCCGTCATCACCACCACGGTATCCGCCAGCAGCGCTTCTTCCATGTAATGCGTGATCAGCAGTATCGTCTTCCCTTCGCCGTTCAGCTTGCGTATCGTTTCCAGTACCTCGGCCCGGCCTTCCGGGTCAAGCATGGCTGTCGGCTCATCGAATACGATGATATCGGGCCGCATCGCAAGCACTCCCGCGATGGCCACACGCTGTTTTTGTCCGCCCGAAAGCATATGCGGCGCACGTTCCTTGAATTCGATCATATTCACCTGCTGAAGCGCCTCGTCCACACGCGCGCGGATCTCCTCGGACGGTACGCCGATGTTTTCAGGCCCGAACGCCACATCCTCCTCAACAATCGTTGCGACAAGCTGATTGTCGGGATTCTGGAACACCATGCCCGCACATTTGCGGATATCCCACACCTTTGCTTCATCCTGCGTATCCATGCCGTTGATCAATACCTTGCCCGATACGGGCAGAAAGAGTGCGTTGATATGCCGTGCAAACGTTGATTTCCCGGACCCGTTGTGCCCGATGACGGCCACAAACGCGCCTTTCTCGACCGACAGCGATACGCCGGAGAGCGCGGGCGTCACGCTCATCTCTCCCGTGTATGAATACGAGATGTCGTTTACCTCTACTATGGCCATTTTTTCATCTTCCTCTGCCTGTTAATAGCCCTTATTATACACCAAAAGGCTCTGAAAACAAAATTCAAAGCCTTTTTTTGCGATACCCCATAAAGGGGTTATAATCGGTACTGCCCAAACGGGCCTCATCAAACCAGCTCGAGTATGACCATCTCGGTCGCGTCGCCGCGGCGGGGACCCTTTTTGATGATGCGCGTATAACCGCCGCCGGTACCCAGATCCTTGGCGCGTTTGTCGTACTTCGGGCCGTATTCGCGGAACATTTTCTCGACAAGCGGATTGGTGATTTCGCCGGCACGCTTTTTATAATCGTACTTGGTCTCGCCGTCTTTTCTCGGCTCCGGCACATTGTACAAATAGCTCATCAGCTTGCGCCGCGCGACCAGCTTCGACGGTGCGTCGTTGATCACTTCACGCTTGACCTTTTCGTCGTCCTCCGTAACCTCTTTAACAATTTTGACGGTATTATCGTATTCCTTAACCGCAATCGTAATCAGCTTTTCCGCAATGCTCCTGGCTTCCTTTGCCCGGGCCAGCGTTGTTTCGATGCGGCCATACCATAACAGGTTCGTCACCAGGTTCCGAAGCGTTGCCTGTCTCTGATCCTGCTGTTGATTAAGATGTCTGTATCCAGCCATAATTAGCCTCCTCGTTGCCGCAAGCCGGACATATCACAAATGCCATGCGGCCATAAAATGTCTTTTTGTTTAGTCGTCCAGGCGGAGAGAAAGCCCGAGCGCGGCGAGCTTCTGCTCGACCTCCTCAAGTGATTTTCTCCCAAGATTCCTGACCTTCATCATTTCTTCTTCGTTGCGCTTAATCAGCTCTTCCACCGTATTGATGCCGGCGCGTTTTAAGCAGTTGTATGAGCGGACGGAAAGATCAAGCTCTTCGATTGTGATTTCAAGCACCTTTTCCTTCTTGTCTTCCTCAGGCTCCACCATAATCTCGACGTTCTGGACGTGATCGGTCAGCGCAACAAACTGAGCAAGATGCTCGTTTAATATCTTTGCCGAAAGCGATACCGCTTCGTCCGGCGAAATCGTGCCGTTTGTCCAAAGCTCCAGCGAAAGCTTGTCGTAGTCTGTCATCTGGCCGACACGCGTGTTTTCCACCGTAAAATTGACCTTCCTCACGGGCGTAAACAGCGAATCGACGGGTATGACGCCGATCGGCATGTCGTTTTGTTTGTTCTTATCGGCCAGCACATAGCCGCGGCCCTTTTCGACGGTGATCTCCATATAGATGCTGCCGTCCTTATCGAGCGTCGCGATATGCATCTCCGGATTGAGAATCTCGACGTCGGCAT
Organism: Clostridiales bacterium; assembly: GCA_029265435.1. Classification (GTDB taxonomy): domain Bacteria; phylum Bacillota; class Clostridia; order Christensenellales; family SZUA-584; genus SZUA-584. The sequence continues at coordinate 11,641 of JAJUJH010000005.1, read as the reverse complement.
CCGTGATGATATCGGCCGCCGTCACGTCCTTCGGCCCTTTTACGTCCAGCGTGAGCGTCTTTGGCTCATCCACATACATCTTGACCGCAAGGCCCTTCAAGTTCATCACGATATTCACAACGTCTTCAGTGACGCCCTTAATCGTGGAGAACTCGTGCAGCACGTTGTCGATCTTGACGCGCGTTACCGCGGCGCCGGGCAGACACGAAAGCAGTACACGGCGCAAAGAATTTCCAAGCGTCGAGCCGAAACCGCGCTCCAGCGGCTCCATCACATACTTCGCATACGAATTATCGCTTGCCTTTTCAACGCACTGTATGCTCGGCTTTTCAATTTCTAACATTTATAACCCTCCTGTTATAGACGAATAGTTTTTGAGGGCAACCGCTCATATCCGTTACTTAGAGTAATACTCAACAATCAAGTGCTCTTCAATGGTCAGGTCGATATCCTCTCTTGCCGGCGCAGAAACCACTCTGCCCGTCAGATTCGCGTTGTCCATCGTCAGCCAGCTCGGCATCGGCCGCGCTTCGCTTTCACGGATCTCCTTGAACTTCTCGGTATCGGCGAGCTTCTTCTTAACCGTGATCTCGTCTCCCGGTTTAACGATGTACGACGGAATATCCACCTTCTTGCCGTTCACAAGAATATGCCCATGCAGCACATACTGACGGGCCTGTGCCCTTGAATCGCCGAGGCCGAGACGGTAAACCACATTATCGAGACGCGACTCCAGCAGCTGCAGCAGGTTTTCGCCCGTTTTGCCCTTCATGCGCTCGGCAATGCCGTAATATTTCTCAAACTGGGACTCCATCATGCCGTACGCGCGCCTGACCTTTTGCTTTTCGCGAAGCTGAATCCCGTATTCGGATATTTTCTTTCTGCTTTTGCTCTGCATGCCGGGCGCTACGGGGCGTTTCACATACGAGCATTTTCCGGAATAGCACCGGTCGCCTTTCAAGAAAAGCTTGCAGCCCTCCCTGCGGCAAAGACGGCACACGGAACCTGTATATCTAGCCATTGTCCATTCTCCTCCTTATACTCTCCTGCGTTTGGGCGGACGGCATCCGTTATGCGGAATCGGCGTCACATCCTTGATGAGACACACCTCAAGCCCCGCGGTCTGCAAAGCGCGGATCGCCGCTTCCCTGCCGGAGCCCGGGCCTTTCACATAAACGTCCACATAGCGCAGGCCATGCTCCATCGCAGCGGTCGCCGCTTTCTCGGCCGCCACCTGCGCGGCAAACGGCGTGCTCTTGCGGGATCCTCTGAACCCCATGCCGCCTGCGCTGGCCCACGAGAGCGTATTGCCGCCGACATCGGTCATCGTCACGAGCGTATTGTTAAAGGAAGCACGGATATGCGCCTGACCGCGCTCAATGTTCTTTTTTTCTCTGCGCTTTCTAACAACTTTCTTAGGCTTAGCCATTGCCTATCCTCACTTTCTCTTTGCGCCCGCTGTCCGCTTCGGGCCTTTTCTTGTGCGCGCGTTTTGTTTGGAGCTTTGTCCTCTTACCGGCAGACCTTTGCGGTGGCGGATGCCTCTGTAGCAGCCGATCTCCATCAGACGCTTGATGCTCAGCGTCACGTCACGCCGCAGATCGCCTTCCACCTTCAGGTTTTTGTCGATATATTCTCTCAACTTGCTGACTTCCGACTCGGTCAAATCCTTAACCCGCGTGTCGGGGTCAACACCGGTCGCCGCTAAAATATCACGGGATGTCTTCAGCCCGATACCATAGATATAGGTCAGGCCGATCTCAACCCTTTTTTCCTTTGGCAGGTCAACACCTGATATACGTGCCACTAAATTACACCTCCGAAATTCTTTATATAGAAGCTATACGGATCGAAGAAAACTCTTCGCAGCCGCTCCGTACAAACATTCATCCCTGCGTTTGCTTATGTTTGGGGTTATTGCAGATCACCATGACCTTGCCCTTGCGCTTGATGACCTTGCACTTTTCACATATCGGTTTCACCGAGGGTCTGACTTTCATTTTTATTTCCTCCTTTGATGTTAGCCCTTGCCGCGCCAAGTTATACGTCCACGTGTTAAATCATACGGCGATATTTCCACTGTCACCTTATCGCCGGGGAGTATGCGGATATAATGCATCCGCAGCTTTCCCGATATATGCGCCAAAACCTTGTGGCCGTTTTCCAGCTCAACTTCGAACACTGCGTTCGGGAAGGCTTCGGTTACTTTGCCTTCCATCTCTATGACGTCGCTTTTAGACAAATCGCTTCCCCCTTCTAAGCGTCGCTGTCGCTTCTGCACGACCGTATCGCGCTTCGTATCTCCGCATCAAAGACTCTGGCTCCCGTTTTCAGCTTGCCCGCTATCCCGTCAAGCACTTCGGGACAAAGCTTCAGGTGCTTGAGCTTCTTTTTCTTGGGATGGTCCTTTGTCCGCAGGTCACCATCCGCAATATATACATATTGGCTGTCGATGATGTCCATTATCACGAAATATCTGCCTTTGTCGCGGCCGGCGGTCGATACGGCAACTCTTCCGATTTCCGCGGGATACTCAACCATATCTCATCCTCCTTTGCCTACGCCCGAGTGAGGATCAAAGGCCCGTTATCCGTCAGCGCCACCGTATGCTCATAATGGGCGGAGAGGCTTCCGTCTTTGGTGCGCACCGTCCAGCCGTCCGGCATGGTCACCGTCTCTTTGGCGCCAAGGTTGATCATCGGCTCTATCGCAAGCACCATGCCCACCCGAAGCCTCGGACCGCGGCCGCCGCTTACGAAATTCGGCACGTTCGGCTCCTCATGCATGTCTCGCCCGATGCCGTGCCCGACCAGCTCTCTGACCACCGAAAAACCGGCGGCTTCCGCCGTGTTCTGCACAGCGGCGGATATGCTCGAAAGACGGTCTCCGTCTATGAAAGCGTTCATGCCCGCGTAAAACGCCTTTTCGGTCACTTCTATCAGCCGGAGCGCTTCGCCGCTCACTTGCCCAACGGCATATGTTTTGGCATTGTCGCCATGGTAGCCTTTGTATTTGGCGCCAAGATCTATGCTCACGATATCGCCGCTTTGTATAACGCGGTCCGACGGAATGCCATGAACGATCTCGTCGTTGATGGAAACGCATATCGAAGCGGGATAGCCGCAAAACCCGAGAAAAGACGGCTCGGCGCCCTGCTTTTCAATATATCGTTTCGCGATCGCATCCAGCTCCCTCGTCGTGATGCCCGGTTTTATAGCCTCTCCCACCGCTTGAAGCGCCTGCGCCGATATCCTGCCGGCATCACGCATAAACTCGATCTCGCGGGGGGATTTCAGAGTAATCATTTCTTCTCCAGCACTTCCACGATCGTTTCGGTGATGTCGTCGATACCGCCGCTGCCCACCACATCATGCAATATACCGATATTCGTATAGTATTCGATGAGCGGCTGTGTTTTTTCCTTATATACGGCCAGTCTCTGCTTGACGGTATCTTCCCTGTCATCGTCCCGTATATACAACGCGCCGCCGCATTTGGGACAATGCTTCTGATCTTCCAGCATCGATTCATGATAGGTGGCGCCGCAGCTTGAGCAGACGCGCCTTCCGCAGATCCTGTGAATCAGCTTCGAATCCGGCACGTTGATGTTGATGACCGCATCGAGCGCCGCGATTGCGCCGAGCGCTTCCGCCTGCTGTTTTGTGCGCGGAAAACCGTCCAGTATAAATCCGTTTGCCGCGTCCGGCCTGGCGATACGCTCTTTGACCATGCCGATGATCACTTCGTCCGGCACAAGCTCGCCCGCGTCGATATAGGTTTTCGCCTGTTTTCCAAGCTCCGTCCCGTTTTTGATTTCTTCGCGCAGCATGTCGCCCGTTGAAATATGAGGAATGCCATACCTTGCAGCGATCCGAACCGCCTGCGTTCCTTTGCCCGCTCCCGGCGGCCCCACAAACATCAGTTTCATCATGCTACCTCTATTTCAGGAATCCTTTGTAATGACGCATCAACATATGGGATTCCAGCTGTCTCGTGGTCTCAAGAGCCACGCTGACCATAATCAGCAGGCTCGTCGCGCCGAAAGGCGAACTGAACTTCGCAAGCGTGACGAAAAGCTGCGGTATCGTGGCGACCAGCGCAAGGAATATCGCACCGAACAGCGTGACACGCACCAGTATCTTCTGAAGATAATCCGATGTCGGCTTGCCCGCACGGATCCCCGGGATAAACCCGCCGTTCTGCTGAAGATTCTTCGATACGTCCACAGGATTGAACGTCACCTGCGAATAGAAGAATGTAAAGAAGAAAATCAGCAGCGCGTAGAGAACCAGATACAGCGGCTGGCTTGAACCCATCACGCTTTCATATCCGGCCAAAGCTTCCTTCGATGACACAAACTGCATGATCATGCCGGGGAACTGCAGAAGCGTCAGCGCGAAAATCAGCGGCATCACGCCCGAAGAATTGATCTTCATAGGGATATGCGTCGACTGGCCGCCGTAAATTTTTCGTCCCACCACGCGTTTTGCGTATTGCACCGGAATGCGCCGTTCGCCAAGGTCGATAAACGTAATGCCCGTCACAATTGCCAGCGCCGCAATCACGATGATGATGAACGTCATCACCGAATAGTTCTCCATGCCTTGCGCAATGCCCGATATGTAGCTTATCACCGAGTTGGGCAGGCGGGATATGATGCTGACGAAAATCAGCAGCGAAATGCCGTTGCCCACACCGTTTTCGGTTATGTGCTCGCCGATCCACATAATCAGCGCCGTACCGGCCGTCAGACATAGCACGATGGTGATATAGTTGAGAACAACCGGCGTTCCCGTATTCTCCACAACGCTCGCATTGTTTGAGACCAGAGTGGTCAGTATGCCGATGGCTTGAATCAGACCGAGCGCCACACCCGCATACCGCGTTATCGACGCGATCTTTTTACGGCCTTCGGGGCCTTCCTTCTGCATCCTTTCAAGCGGAGGGATGGCCATTGTCAAAAGCTGCATGATGATGGATGCTGTGACATACGGCACAATACCCAGCGCAAACAGCGAAAAATCTTTTAACGCGCCGCCCGCAAAGAGATCGACGAAGCTGCCAAGTGTGCTGCCTGAGATCATGTTTGAAATCACGGCTGAATTCACACCGGGAACCGGCACATGCGCGCCGATGCGGTATACGACCAGCATCATGATCGTATAGAGCATCTTTTTTCTGATATCGGGAACCTTCCATGCGTTTCGGAGCGTACTAAACATTATTCAATCACCTCTGCCGTTCCTCCGGCAGCGGCGATCTTTTCCGCAGCCGTAGACGTGAACTTCGCCGCTTTGACGGTAAGCTTTTTGGTAATCTCGCCGTTGCCGAGCACCTTCAGCCCGTCATACGTCTTTCTGATGATTCTTTTTTCCTTCAAAACTTCCGCCGTCACCTCCGCGCCGTCTTCAAACACATTGAGGTCGCTCACGTTAACGGTTGCGTACTCTTTGGCGAATATATTGGTGAAGCCTCTCTTGGGCAGACGCCTCGAAAGCGGCATCTGTCCGCCTTCAAAACCGGGGCGCACGCCGCCGCCGCTTCTGGACCACTGGCCGCCCTGTCCGCGCGTGGACGTTTTGCCGTGGCCGGAACCCACGCCCCTGCCTACGCGTTTCCTTTTCTTTTTGGAGCCCGGAGCCGGCTTTAATTCATAGATTTTCACAACCCTGCCTCCTTTTAAGCGTCAAGCACCTTCACAAGGTGCGTCACTTTATTGATCATGCCGCGAATGCAAGCGTTGTCCTCATGCTCCGCGATTGTGTTCATTTTGCGAAGACCAAGCGCTTCCACCGTCGCCCTTTGATCCTTTGAACAACCGATCGGGCTCTTGACAAGCTGTACTTTGATCTTTGCCGCTTTCTTTGCCATGGTCTTTGGCCTCCTTATTTAAGCTGATCGACGCTGATACCGCGAAGTCTGGCATATTCCTCCGCGGTCTTGAGCGTCTTTAAGCCTTCAAGCGTGGCCTTCACACAGTTGACCGGCGTATTAGATCCCTGAGACTTCGTCTTGATGTCCTTCACGCCCGCCAGCTCAAGCACCGCTCTGGCCGGACCGCCCGCGATAACGCCGGTACCTTCGGTAGCCGGGAAAAGCAGCACGCGGCCTCTTCCGAATATGCCCACCGTTTCGTGGGGGATCGTTGTTCCCACGATGGGAACCTGTATCAGGCTGCGTTTGGCTTTCTGCACAGCCTTGGAAATCGCGTCGGGAATCTCCGCCGCCTTGCCAAGCCCCGCGCCGACGCGGCCTTTCTCATCTCCGACGACAACCAGCGCCGTAAACCTGAAGTTACGGCCGCCTTTGACAACCTTCGCAACACGGTTGACGTAAACAAGCTTTTCCTTGAACTCCTGCTCTTCTTCACGCTTGAAGTTCTTGCGGCCGCCGCGCGGAGCGCCTTTTTCGTTCTTTCTTTCGCCCTTCGGGAATGAATCGTTCCTTTGCACCAGACAAACCTCCTTTTAAAACTTGAGTCCGGCTTCTCTGGCGCCTTCTGCCAGCTGCTCAACTCGGCCCATGTAGATATATCCGCCGCGGTCGAACACAACCTGGTCGATGCCGGCCGCAAGCGCCTTTTTGCCGATCGCCATACCGACGATCCTGGCTGCTTCTTTTTTTGTCTTGCCTTCGATGTCTTTCTTCAGATCACCGCTGAGCGTGGATGCGCTGCAAAGCGTCACGCCCTTCACATCGTCGATGATCTGCGCATAAATATGGTTGGTGCTGCGGAACACGTTAAGCCGCGGCCGCTGCGCCGTACCGGAAATTTTGTTGCGGACCCGCAAGTGGCGCGCCTGTCTGATTGCGTTTTTATTAACCTTGTTAATCACCTTAAGCCACCTCTCTACATTCCGGTCTTGCCGACTTTGATCTGTACCGTCTCGCCCTGATAGCGTATGCCTTTGCCTTTGTACGGCTCCGGCGGACGGATCTCGCGGATATTCGCCGCGAACTGGCCGACAGCCTGCTTGCTGATGCCGGTCACCTTTATGATGTTGGTGCCTTCCACATCCAGCTTGATGCCGTCTGTCTCAGGCACTTCAACCGGATGCGAGTAGCCCACGTTCAGCACGATTTTATTGCCGCTTTTTTGCACCCTGTAACCGACGCCCACAACCTCGAGCGTTTTGGTGAACCCCTCTGTCAGGCCGGTTATCATGTTGGCGACAATGGCGCGGGAAAGGCCGTGCATGGCCCTCGCTTTCTTATCATCCGAGCTGCGCTTTATATACAGCACGCCGTCTTCCTGGCTCACTTCAATAACAGACGGAATCCTTTCGGTCAGCTCGCCCTTTTTGCTTGCAACCCTCACGATGTTTCCCGGCTCGACCGTCACCGTGACGCCCGCGGGAATCGTGATAGGCATTCTACCGATTCTCGACATTTTTATCTCCTCCGCAAATGCGTAATTTTCAATGCTGCGATCAGCCGGAACTCCCGCTTTACCACACGTAAGCGAGAACTTCTCCGCCCACGCCGTTCTCTCTTGCGTCACGGTCGGTCATAACGCCTTTGGACGTGGATATAATGGCAATACCAAGACCGCCAAGCACTTTGGGAAGCTCGTCCTTGCCCGCATACACTCTGAGACCCGGTTTGCTGATCCTTTTAAGGCCGTGGATAATCGAAGCATCCTTTTCGCCGTATTTCAGCGTGATGCGGATGACTCCCTGAGGACCTTCTTCTTTATATTCATAACCTTTTATAAAGCCTTCTTTAAGAAGAATACCGGCAATCGCCTTCTTCATCTGGGAAGCGGGCACATCGATCACTTCGTGTTTTGCTCCAATCGCATTACGGATACGGGTGAGCATATCCGCCACTGGATCTGTTACTGGCATGTCATTTTCCTCCTTGTTTTATCGAACACAAAAGCCTACCAGCTCGCTTTTCTCACGCCGGGTATTTCGCCCTTATAGGCAAGCTCCCTAAAACAAATGCGGCAGACGCCGTATTTGCTGAGCACCGCATGCGGCCGCCCGCAAATGCTGCAGCGCGTATAGTTCCTCGTTGAGAACTTCGAGCCTCTCTGCTGTTTGTTAATCATCGACTTTTTCGCCACGTGGATTTCCTCCCCTTCCTTAACGCTTGAACGGCATGCCAAGCAGCGTCAAAAGCTCTCTGGCTTCCTCGTCCGTTTTCGCCGTCGTCACCATCACGATATCCATGCCGCGGATTTTATCCACGTTGTCATAGACGATTTCGGGAAACACGAGCTGTTCCTTAAGGCCCAGCGCGAAATTGCCGCGTCCGTCAAACGACGATGTCGGAATACCGCGGAAGTCTCTCACACGCGGAAGCGCGATGCTCATGAGGCGGTCGGCAAACTCATACATGCGGTCTCCGCGCAGCGTCACCTTTGCGCCGACCTTCATGCCTTCGCGCACCTTGAAGTTGGCCACGCTCTTTTTCGCTTTTGTGACCACGGGTTTCTGTCCCGAAATGACCATCAAATCGTTTACGGCCGAGTCCATTCCTTTAGGATTATCCTTCGTATCGCCAAGTCCCATATTGATGACGATCTTTTCAAGCTTCGGCACCTGCATGATGTTTTTGTACCCGAACTTTTTCATAAGGGCGGGTACGGCTTGGCTCAAATACGTATCCTTTAACCTAGGCATTCTTATTTCCTCCCTTACTTGTCGAACGTCTCGCCGCATTTTTTGCACACGCGCACCTTGCTTCCGTTCTCCAAAAGCTTAAAAGCGATGCGTGTGGCCTTGCCGCATTTTCCGCAGACAAGCATGACCTTGCTCGCATAAATCGGCGCTTCCTGATGCATGATGCCGCCCGGCTTGCCCTGTCCTTTCGGCTTCTCATGCTTCGTCACCATATTGATCTTCTCGACGACAACCTTGCCGTTTTTGGGCTCGGCTACCAGAACCTTGCCCTTCTTGCCTTTATCCTTGCCGGAAATCACAACAACTTTGTCATCTTTCCTTATGTGCATTCTCGCCATTGTATTTTTCCTGCCTTCCTATAGTACCTCGGGCGCAAGAGAGACGATCTTCATGTATTCCTTCTCTCTGAGCTCCCGGGCAACAGGTCCGAATATACGCGTTCCTCTTGGCTGCTTCTGATTGTCGATAATCACCGCCGCGTTGTCATCAAACCGGATATACGAACCGTCTTTGCGGCGAACGCCATAAACGCTGCGCACCACGACGGCCTTCACAACATCCTTCTTCTTGACGACTCCGCCGGGAGCCGCCGATTTTACGGACGCGATAATCACATCGCCGATATTGGCTGTGACCCTTTTTGAGCCGCCGAGAACCTTGATGCACATGATCTCTTTGGCTCCTGAATTATCCGCCACTTTCAGGCGTGTTTGGGCTTGAATCATTTTTTACGCCTCCCTTTATACTACTGGCTATTTGGCGGCTTCTACAACCTCAACCAGTCTCCATTTCTTGTCTTTGCTTAACGGACGCGTTTCGGCGATCATCACTTTATCGCCGATTTTCGCCTTGTTTTCTTCATCGTGCGCCTTGTACTTCTTTGTGATCTTCACAGTCTTGCCGTAAAGCGGATGCTTGGCCTTGCGGACAATCTGCACCACGATCGTCTTATCCATCTTATCGCTGACGACGATGCCAACCTTTGTTTTGCGAATTCCTCTTTCAGACATGAGCGTCCTCCTTAGCGCTGAGCCGCGCTTTTCAATTCGCGCTCTCTTAAGATCGTTTTCACTCTTGCGATATCTTTCTTCGTCTTCTGAATGTTCATCACGTTTCCGAGCTGCCCTGTGGCATTCTGGAAACGCAGGTTAAAAAGCTCTTGCTTCAAATCCTTGAGCTGAACGCTGAGCTCATCAGTCGACATTTCATGCAGCTTGCTAGCTTTCATCCTGCTCACCACCCACTTCTTTGGCTTCCGTTTCAGCTTTGATCGTTTTGCACTTGATCGGCAGCTTGTGTGCCGCAAGGCGAAGCGCCTCGCGCGCGATATCTTCCGTCACGCCCGCTATCTCGAACAGCACGCGGCCCGGTTTTACAACGGCCACCCAGTATTCCGGGGAACCTTTACCGGAGCCCATCCGTGTTTCAGCCGGTTTTTCCGTGACCGGCTTGTGCGGGAATATTTTGATCCAAACCTGACCGCCTCTTTTGATGTAACGTGTCATCGCGATACGCGCGGCCTCGATCTGATTGCTCGTGATCCATGCGGGTTCCAGCGCGACCAAACCGTATTCGCCGTATGTGATGGTATTGCCCTTGTTGGCGTTGCCCTTCATGCGGCCGCGGTGCACTCTTCTTCTCTTAACCCTTTTTGGCATTAACATCTTTGCTGCCTCCTTCCGCGGTCTTGAACTTATCCCTTAAAGGATTGCCAAGAATCTCGCCTTTATATATCCAGACCTTGCATCCAATCTTGCCGTATGTGGTGCTGGCTTCGGCAAAACCGTAGTCGATATCGGCACGGATTGTCTGAAGCGGAATCGAACCGTCGTGATACTTCTCGCTGCGGGCGATTTCGGCGCCGCCCAAACGGCCCGAGCACACGGCCTTGATGCCGAGCGCACCGCTCTTCATGGCTCTGCCGATGCACTGCTTCATCGCGCGGCGGAAACTGATGCGGCGTTCCAGCTGCGACGCGATGTTCTCAGCCACCAGCTGCGCGTCGATGTCGGGACGCTTGATCTCGATGATGTTGAGTATCACCGTTTTGCCCGTCTGGCGGGAGAGCTGCGCCTTGAGTATCTCAACGCCCTGGCCGCCCTTGCCGATCACGATGCCCGGCTTGGCGGTATATATGTTCACGGTCAGTTTGTTGGCTGCCCGCTCCGTCTCGATCTTGGAAATGCCCGCCGCATAAAGCTGCTTTTTGAGCTGCTTCCTTATCACATTGTCTTCCTTGATGTTCGCGGCAAAATCGCCTTTCTTCGCAAACCAGCGCGCATTCCAGTCTTTGATGACGCCCACGCGCATACCGTGAGGATTGACTTTCTGACCCATGCTTAAGATTCCTCCTTGACTGCACTGTCGAGTATAATGGTGATATGGCTCGACCTCTTGCGGATGCGGGACGCACGTCCCTGCGCACGCGGACGGAAACGGCGAAGCGTCGGCCCCTGATCCGCAAAGCACTCGGCAACGATAAGATCGTCGCGCAGCAGTCCCTGGTTGTTCTCCGCATTTGCGACGGCGGAATTCAAAACCTTCTCGACAATCGGGCTGGCCGCGGCAGGCGTGTTTTTCAGCACAGCCACCGCTTCATCCACCTTCTTGCCCCGAATCAGGTCAATCACGATCCTGACTTTCGAGGAAGAGATCCGCACGTATTTCGCTTTGGCCATCGGCCTTTTATCCTTGAGCTCATGCCTCTTTTGAGCTTTTTCTCTCTGACGAGTTGCCATTAATCGTTCCTCCCTCTACTTGGAGCCGGACTTTTTATCGCCCGCGTGGCCGCGGAATGTCCTTGTCGGCGCAAACTCTCCCAGCTTATGTCCGACCATATCTTCCGTCATGTATACCGGCACGAATTTTCTGCCGTCATGAACGGCTATCGTATGTCCAACCATATCCGGAAATATCGTTGATGCTCTGGACCACGTTTTGAGCACTTTCTTTTCGTTCTTCTCGTTCATCTGCCGGATCCTCTCCAGCAGCTTCGCGTGTACGAAAGGCCCCTT
>JAJUJH010000141.1 GCA_029265435.1 Clostridiales bacterium | reverse complement strand
GTCACCTCAAGCGCCTGATAATCGCCCTCGGGATATGTCACATCCTGATACGTTTTTTCGGGAAAGCGGAACGTCCCCACCTTCGCCGCAGCCGCATAGTCAAATCCGTTTGCGGCCAGCGTTTCGTTTGCCGTCTCTTCTATTATCCCAAGGTTGTTTTCGATATATGCGCGCGCCTCCCCGGCGTTTTTGCATGCGAGTATGCCGTCTTTCGTGACTTTCAGCACCGCGTCTCGCACCTGTATTTTGACCTGCTGGTCGGCTTCGCCGTCCGAATTCGCGATCACATGCAGCCGGAACGGCGTCGGCGCGCACGATGCGAGCAGCAGCGTCAGCGCCAAAAGCGCCAGCGGCATGCAGAGTTTTTTAATCATCGTCATTACCCTTTTTTGTTCAGCGTCATATATATGCGCTATCCAGTATGGCCATATTCACAAAAACCATACACAGCGAGCAAAAAACCAAAGATATATACGAACAGCCTTGTCTATCTGTCAGTCATACAAAACAGCATGTGGAAATATGTATATTCTTAATTTCTTATGTGCATATAATTCATATCAATATATTTCTAATTTTTTAATTATAGATATTGTATTTTTTACGATTGATTCTATAATAAATTATATAAAGAATTATATCCCATTACTGGTGGGATATTGTTAAAGCGGCTTCATACCAAACATCCTAACTTGTTTATAGGAGCATGTATAATGAAAAGAAATGACCAGTTGCTATTTGTGTTGGATATTTTATGTTTATTGTGTATATTAACTGCCGGATGCAAAAGGACGCCCGACAAGTCAGTTGTGATTAATAAAGACGATAATAAAATATATGAGAAGGCAAACGCCGGTGATACGATTGACACGCCTGATAAATTGAAGGAAGAATGGATTTCCGATAATGGAAAATTCAAAATTACGATAGACGCAGATGTAAATATACCTAATGTTACGGCCTTTCCTGTTGTAAATATAGAGCCAATGGATATTTCACAGGATAAAGCTACTCAAATAATAAGATGCCTGATTGGAGAAAAACAAATATATGAGATCAATGAAACAAAGACAAAAAGCGATATTGAACAAGAAATATTGCAAATTCAGAATTATTCGATCAATGATCTCCCAAATGAAGAAACCGACCCCATAATGTATAAGAATATTTATAATTCCAGAACAGAGACATTAAAAGAATTGTATCAACAATTGGAAACAGCCCCGGATAAGTTCGAAAAAAAGTGATAACAGGTCTTTTTGAACCGATGCATAATGATTATGATGTTGAGTCTGTTAAGGATGATTTAAAAGAAATGGGCTTTTCAGATACTGAGATAAATAAGCGTATAGAAGAATATAAACACAATATTAGTAGAAATCAACAGATACTGGGACAAGCCGATCTCGGCAAAGATTTTATGGCAAAAATTAATATATATAAGTACTCAGAAAAAAATCAGGGCGTTGAATTCAACAACTCCAATGGTATTGCGCTTGGAAACTATTTTTATATTCCTGATGAAAAAACTGAAAATAAAATCAATATCAGCTTTGAAAATGCTTTGAAAATGGCTCGAGCTGTCATTGATAACATCGGCATTTCAGATATGGATTTGTATCAGAAGGGATATGTAACGGGGTATCAAGGAGAGAATAAAAATCTTTATTATGCGTATCGATTCATATTTACAAGAAAAATCAATCAAGTACCCGTTACATATGTAAAGGATACGGATCTGCTTAATACTGTCAGCAATACGCCGTTATATAACGAACCTTGGCCTGATGAAGAGTTGATAATAAGTGTGGACGATACCGGCATTGTTGATTTCCAATGGAAATATCCTGTTCAAATAAAGAACATCTTAAATAACAATGCCGATATCATGTCCTTTGATGTCATTCGGCAAATATTCAAGGATCAACTCATACGGCAAAATGTATGGGAAGACCATAGCATATTGTCGGAAGCCATAACAATTAATAGAATTGAACTGGGATTGGTTAAGGTTTCAAAAAAAGATAGTGATGGCTATATGTTTATTCCGGCTTGGGATTTTTTCGGAGCCCGAACAATCAAATATGCAGCAGAAACTGCAAATGCTGATGAGAATAATGAAATCACATTTGATTACTACGGAACAAGCTTTCTCACCATTAACGCCATCGATGGCAGCATTATCAACAGGAATCTTGGCTATTGAAAAATTGCGCTGGTTATTAATCTGCCTGTAGAAATCATTACCGGAGAGTAATTTTTTAATATAGCTCTCCGGTAAACCAAAAAATCATTTGTAAAAACAGAAAGGAAATCAAGCTAAAATCGTGAAAGCAAATTTTAAAATTATCAAAGCAGGGACTATCATCACATTCCTATCGCTAATAATACTTGTATGCGGCTGCCAGCAAACGCCCGATCATACGCCGGTGGTGTATGGCGGCGGTTTAGAGGAAGTGATTGAAGGCTCTCCCGCGCCTTTCGGCGCTTACGACGTCCCCGCGAGCTGGCAGGAAGTATTGGAAATAAAAGGCTGCGATACAAAGCTCGATATTAGTGCCTCCATAAGCGTACCGGATGTCACAGCTTACCCCATATATAAAGTAAAGTAAGCCACGTTCAGTGATGCGCGTATCGCGTCTTTGGCTGGCTACTTCTCAAAAGGCAAGGATATCGTCAAGGAGTCCGCGCCCACAAAAGCCGAATTGGAAGAAAAGCTCGCGCTGGCAAAAAGAAACAACGATCAAGAATCGATCGAAGAACTAGAAAGACAAATTGCGGCCGCGCCGGAAACCGTGGAACCGGAGGTCATAACGGATTGGAGCGCAGCGCAAACGTCGAGCGGAAGCTTTTTGGATGACGACGGGATTAAAGCGGATATCAGTGTATATTCTGATAGCTTTTCATACATGAAAGGTGTTGCCATCACTGAGAGCATGCTTTCAGTGAATGATAGAAAGAAAATCGGCGAACCTGCCATATCCAAAGAAGACGCCGTAAGCGCTGCTCAGGCCATACTTTACGAGCTTGACATTGATGATATGGCGGCAGGCAGCGTGGAAAAGGCGCAGCTTTATGCTTCAATTGAAGACGCATTTTGCGAGACAGGTGTAGAACCATTATCCAAAGGGTATTTGATCAAATTTGTCCGCAACATCGACGGAATCGCGGGTATCACTGACCATTCTGTAATGTTTCGAATAGAAGATGATTTCGCTTACAAAGCACCGTTGTATCCGGAAGAAATCCAAGTCTTTGTAAATGAATCGGGTAAAGCGCAGTTGTTTGTTTGGTCTCACCCATTGGAGATTGCAGAAAAAGTCACTGATAATGTGAAGCTGATGCCATTTGAAGATGTGAAGCAAAGAATACGCGATATGCTGACATATGTGTTTGCCGGAGACACCTCGCCTACGGTCGTCACAAGCGTTCATTTGAATATGGCGATTGTTGACGTGAAGGATAAGCCCAAAGAAGCCATGTATATGCCGGCATGGTTCGTTTACTATACACAAACCTTCAATGATCCAGATACAGGCGAAGAAAAGCAGCAGAAGCTTAGACTTGCATTCAACGCCATAGACGGAGGCCGGGTATTGGAGGTGCCGGCGGAAATCGGCACGGACATGCAGCAAGCGATTGACGAACAAAGTGCAAAATATGGCTATTAAAATGAAGCGCGAATGAAGATTCCAATAAACGGTCAGTATAGGATGTAGAATGCTGCCATAGTTATCTCGATAAGTATTGCTATCGGTTCAACAGAAGACGGCAATTACCCGAATATATCCTTCCAAAGCTCCGCGAAAAACGACGTGTATTCGATTTCGGCCTCGGTTTCGTCAAGCCCGTCGATTTCCGTCAGACACAGCGGGGGAAACATCACGCACCACCAGTTATGGCCGTTTCCGCTGCCCAGCGTCACCTCAAGCGCCTGATAATCGCCCTCGGGATATGTCACATCCTGATACGTTTTTTCGGGAAAGCGGAACGTCCCCACCTTCGCCGCAGCCGCATAGTCAAATCCGTTTGCGGCCAGCATTTCGTTTGCCGTCTCTTCTATTATCTCAAGGTTGTTTTCGATATATTCGCGCGCCTCCCCGGCGTTTTTGCATGCGAGTATGCCGTCTTTCGTGACTTTCAGCACCGCGTCTCGCACCTGCATTTTGACCTGCTGGTCGGCTTCGCCGTCCGAATTCGCGATCACATGCAGCCGGAACGGCGTCGGCGCGCACGATGCGAGCAGCAACGTCAGCGCCAAAAGCGCTAGCGGCATGCAGAGTTTTTTAATCATCGTCATTACCCTTTTTTGTTCAGCGTCATATATATGCGCTATCCAGTATGGCCATATTCACAAAAACTATACACGCGCTTCATCAAATGAAATGAATATCCATATGGAATATGAATCTATCGACGGTTGCGAATCATCGCGGCGTTCTAAACTTTGTCAGCTTTATCAGACGGCTTTTCTGTATTTTATCCATATACGGACGGATTGGCTATTTATCTATTCTCATGGTTTATGCTATAATGGTCACAAATTTGGAAGGAGGCCGGATGTGCGGCGCGTTATACTGAATATTACGGGCACACAATATGAAGGCGATTCGGACGAGCGCATCGAATTGATCACGGAGGGCCGGCTTATCAAAAAGCCCGAGGGGCTTTTTATCGAATACGACGAAAGCGAGCTTACGGGCATTGAAGGCTGCACCACCACGCTCGTTTTTGCGGACGACAGCGTTACCATTGAACGCAACGGTACGCTCAACATGCAGATGGTATTTTCACCCGGGCGCGTTTTCGACAGCAGCATGCAAACGCCTTTCGGCTCCGTCAGCCTGCATCTTTTTGCATCGAAGGTGGAAAGCCAATTCAACGAAAAGGAAGGCAGCCTTCGCCTTGAATATGAGCTGAGCCTCGGCTCGCTCTCCACATTCAACAAGCTTGATTTAAAGTTTAAAAGCATGGAAGACTGCGTAAATTAGATATCAATCGGAAACTGAGGTGATCAAATGGTAATCGACTGGCTGGGACACTCCTGCTTTAAAGTGACGCTGAAAAACGGAACACGCATACTGCTTGACCCTTATGACGACCGTACCGGCTACACGCCGCATACCGTGGAGGCGGATATCGTCACGATCAGCCACAACCATGGCGACCATAACGACCTGTCGCATGTGACCGGCCGTTATACGGTTGTGAATACGCCGGGCGTCCATGACTTCGGAGAACTCACGATCGAAGGCTTTCCGACATGGCATGATAAGGAGCAGGGAGCAAAGCGCGGCGGTAACATCTGTTTTATGCTCTCTGTCAAGGGCATGCGCGTCTGCCATATGGGCGATATCGGAGAGATACCCTCAGCGGATATCATGGCAAGGCTCAAAGGCTCGGATATACTGATGATTCCCGTCGGCGGCCGCTATACGATC
Organism: Clostridiales bacterium; assembly: GCA_029265435.1. GTDB lineage: Bacteria > Bacillota > Clostridia > Christensenellales > SZUA-584 > SZUA-584. Next base: position 882 of record JAJUJH010000141.1, on the reverse strand, counting down.
GACGCGCACGAAGCGCTTGAGATCTGCGAGGCGCTTGAGCCCAACATCATTATCCCGATGCATTTCCGCACCGCCGCAACCAGCATTGAAATTGCGCCTTTGAGCGATTTCCTTGAAGCGGCAGGCCGGGAATACGATGTGTCGCACCTCGGAAAATGCTCTATCAATATCGATAAAGCGACGCTGAAAAAGCGGACGCGCATTGTTGTGATGGAATATCTTTAAAATTGTTTTCTTATAACGGAGGGGTTCATGTCCACGAAATTTATATTTGTCACCGGCGGTGTGGTATCGTCGCTCGGAAAAGGAATCACGGCCGCGTCTCTCGGGCTGCTGCTCAAGAGCCGCGGGCTTAAGGTGTCGCTGCAAAAATGCGACCCTTATATCAACGTCGATCCGGGCACGATGAGTCCGTTTCAGCACGGCGAGGTTTTTGTGACGGACGACGGCGCCGAGACAGACCTTGATATCGGCCACTACGAGCGTTTTACCGACGAAAATTCGTTTGCGGATTCCAATGTGACAACCGGCAAGGTTTACTGGAAGGTGATCACTAAGGAACGCCGCGGCGATTACCTCGGCGGCACCGTACAGGTGATCCCGCATATCACCGATGAAATCAAAGCGCGCATATACAGCGTGGCCAGCAAGGAAAAACCCGATGTTGTCATCACGGAGATCGGGGGTACGGTGGGCGATATCGAATCCCAGCCGTTTCTCGAAACCATCCGCCAGATCAAATGGGAAGTCGGCGAAGAAAACTGCATGTATATCCATGTGACGCTGATGCCTTATCTTCATAAGGTGGGCGAGCTCAAAACAAAGCCGACCCAGCACAGCGTGAAAGAGCTTCGGGCTATCGGCATCGAGCCTGATATTCTC
>JAJUJH010000189.1 GCA_029265435.1 Clostridiales bacterium | reverse complement strand
CGCCTCCTTAGGTTTGGTACGCAACCTATATTCTAAGGGATGTTGGCGATTTTTACCACCCACCCCCCGCGGGGGTGGGTGGTATCATCTCTGCGTCTTCCGTTTTCCTACAGTAAGTTTACACTATGCAGAGCCGCCTCCATATGCCGTTTCAAGTCGTTGGCAAGCGCATCATCCTCTGCCGAGCTTCCCTGTCCGACATATTCCACAGCGGCGCTGAGCTGCTCGCGGCGGCGTTTGCGCATCAGATTCAGCGCACCGTTTCTGAGCGACGCGTAAATATACGACGCGGCGCTGCCGATCTCATCCGAACACCCGATCAAGTTGAGCGCGGTCTGCTGTATGATATCTTCCGCGTCGTAATCGTTCAGCTGCGAAAACGATGCGAGAATATAGCTTTTGAACTTATCGTAGCGCGCGGCAATCATATCCGTCAGCGATCCGCTCATTGCAAACCGTCCTTTTCACTCATTCAAACAATACCGCCGGATCCGCTCGTCGATGCGGATTGTCTCCAGCGCCGCCCGTCTCCCTTCCTGCGTCAACATAACGTCGCCATACGGTTTATGGATTACATAACCTTTTTTTACGAGGCTTTTCAGCGCGTTGCTCACGCTCGCCCGCGTGACTCCCAGTGCGTCCGAAATATCCGCCACATACGTTTTATCACTGTGCTTCGACAAATAGTATATCGCTTTTAAATACATCTGTCCCGATGCCGTCATCTTGTTTTCCTTTCCCGTGCTTCTGTGTATAAGACACCCGGCGGCCCGTTTTATTGCAATAAAAAAAATTTTGCGAAGCGTGAAATTTCTGTCGTTTATGCAGTCTGATGATATATAATGGAGCGAATGCAATAAAACCGATTTGAAAATGTCTTAAAATAAAAATACAAAAAAGATCGGAGAATTCCTAATGAACGAAGGCATCGCTTTATTTAACGAAACACTTACGGAAGCCGTCTCCAAAAACAAACGTTTTTTGGCAAGGCGCACTTCTTATATTCCGTCGTTCGCGCGGATCGGCATAAACATCGGCAAATCCGGCAAAATCCGTGAAACGCTGGCCGAGAGTGAAAACCTCGTCGTGCCGCCTGTGCTTATCATCAGCGTCACCAACGATTGCAACCTTGCCTGTGCGGGCTGTTACGCATGCAGCCAGCATCGCGACAAAAGCGCCGAAATGAGCGCGGCGCAGATAGAGCGCGTTGTGGACGAAGCGGCAACGCTCGGCGTCTGCGTGGTCATGATCGCGGGCGGCGAACCGTTTTTGAAGCCCGATATATTGAAGCTGCCGAAAAAGCATCCCGAACTGCTTTTTGTGATGTTTACGAATGGCCTGCTGCTCACCGGAGATACGGCCGCCGCTGTCCGCAAGCTCAAGAACCTTGTCCCCGTATTGAGCCTTGAGGGCGGGCGGCAGCTCACCGACGCACGGCGCGGAGAAGGCGTATACGACGCCGTTACGGCCGTGATGCGCAGCCTCGATGAGTCGGGACAGCTTTTCGGCGTGTCCGTCACTTTAACCAGCGTCAACTATGACGAAATCGTCCGTTCGGATTATCTGAAACGCATGCAGGACGCGGGGTGCCGCGCGGCGTTTCTGATCGAATATGTGCCATGCGGCGCGGAAGACCTTTCCTTGTGCCTCACCGATGAGCAGAAAGCCCATCTGCGTGCCACCGAAAAGGACCTGTATCATCGGCATGATATGCTGATCGTCTCCCTGCCCGGCAACGAAGACCCTTACGGCGGCTGTCTGGCTTCGGGCCGGGGATTTTTGCATATCGGCTCAAACGGCTCGCTCGAAGCCTGCCCTTTTGCACCGTATTCCGATACGAACGTCAAAGATATGCCTCTCAAGCAGGCGCTCAAATCGCGGCTTATTCAAGAAGTGCGTCATAACCACGGCAAACTCAAGGAAAGCCGCGGAGGCTGCGCGCTCAAGGAAAACGCGGAATGGGTGAAATCGCTGCAAAGCCGCAGCTCATAAAAAAAAGCAGATACTGGGGAGCCCATGAATCTGCTTATATTATGGGATTTGTGATGTTTTTAAAGCGCCATCGCTTTATCAAGCACGTCTTCGTAGTATTTTTTGGGTCTCACGCCCACCGCGCTGTCGATCACCTTTCCGTTTTTGATGACGAATACGCTTGGTATGCTCATCACACCGAAATGCTCCGCAAGCTCGCGCTGTTCATCTATGTTGACCTTGCCGATCACAGCCTTTTCCTTGTATTGCTCGCTCAGTTGGTCGATGGACGGTGCAAGCATGCGGCACGGCGCGCACCATGATGCCCAAAAATCGAGCAGAACCGGCTTATCCGAATCGATCACTTCCGATTTGAAATTATCCAATGTAATGTTCTTTGCCATATCAATCTTCCTTTCCGCTTAATAATACTATATTGTCCTTTCGACAAATTAAGAATACGACACGGCAAAAAATATATCTGTGACATAGTTACGCTGAGCCATTTTATCCGCAGCGGATTTTTAGTACGATCTGTCCGCGCTTCATCTCGATAAGACCTTTCTCGCTCATCGTCTTAAGCTGGCGTGTGATCACCTCGCGCGAGGATCCCAGCTCCACGGCCATTTTCTCGTGCGTCACGCTCACGACGCCCTGCGCGTTTGCGTGATGCTGCAGATATGTCATGATGCGTTCCTCAATGCTGTTGAATATCAGCATCTCGATCGTTTCGATCGACAGGATGAGCTTTTGAGCCATCGCGTTGAAAACATATGTGCGGAACGAATCGCTCCGGTAGAGCAGCTCTTTGAATGTATCGGGCGGTATGTTGGCAATCACGCTGTCTTTCTCGGCTTCAATGGAAAAATGATACTCCGTGTCGCCCATGGCGCATACGGCCGCCAGCAGACAAATCTCTCCTTCCGCAATGCGGTACAGCGTCATCTCGCGGCCTTTTTCGGAAATCCGGAACAGACGCAACAGCCCCTTGACCACCATCGGTATGCCGTTGCAGCGGGTGTTGTCGCCCATCAGTATTTGTCCCTGCGGTATGTCCCTTCTGATCAGCGACTCGCGAAGCAGCTTTTTATCTTCCTCACGCATCGCCGCATAAAACGGAAACCTGTCGAAAACACTTTTTTCCATGCCGTCCCTCCTTTTCCGCGCCTCTCACGTCTTTATCCATAGTGTAAACTTACTGTAGGAAAACGGAAGACGCAGAGATGATACCACCCACCCCCGCGGGGGGTGGGTGGTAAAAATCGCCAACATCCCTTAGAATATAGGTTGCGTACCAAACCTAAGG
>JAJUJH010000123.1 GCA_029265435.1 Clostridiales bacterium | reverse complement strand
CGACATGAAGTCTCTCCACAACGGCGCTGCGCTGCTGGACGCGTAGACTTTTTTATTCAACGGCTTGTAATCGTCATCACCGATCCAAAGCGTAGCCGTATAATAAGGAGAAATGCCCGCAAAGAAAACACCTTTCGCGTCCTGGTTGGTACCGGTTTTGCCGCCGATCGTCATGCCGTCAATCTTTGCTTGTGTACCGGTGCCATGGTCAACGGCGTCTACAAGCATCTGCGTCACGATATAAGCCGTGGATTCTTTAAAGACACGACGTGTCTCTCTTATGCTGTTGGCGTCGAGAATCACATTGCCGTCCTTATCTTCCACGCGCGTAAAAGACAACGGTTCGAGGTATTCGCCGCCGTTTGCGATCGTCGCGTAAGCGCCGGCCATTTCGATGGGAGTGATGCCCGAGGTGCCCAGCGCGAGGCCGGAGCCGGTTTTTTGTATATGGTTCGGATTGATGCCCATCGACAAAAGATAATTATATGAATCGTCGATGCCGACAAGGTTCAGCAGCGTATACGCCGTCGCGCTGTTAAGAGAATTGACGAGCGCGTTATGCAGCGTGATGGGTCCGTAATTTGAAGAACCTCCGGAGGGGTACCCCTTGCCTCCTTCGTCGTTCCAGCCTTCAATTTTGACCGGCATATTGGGCACAACCGTACCGTCCGAATAGCCCTTGTCGATTGCCGGCGCATATACGGCGATGGGTTTGATCGACGAGCCGACCGGCATCGTGGTCTGATAAGCGCGATTCAGCGTTTTTTTGTATTTGGGCGTATCTCTTCCGCCGACCACCGCCTTAAGCTCGCCGGTCTTTTGATCGACCACGACGGCGGCGGCCTGCGGCTCTTTTGTTTCCGTAATGCTGCCGTCGGCGTTCTGAGTCCGTTTGACGGCGCCGCTTTCATCTTTGAGCTTTGGATATTTTGTCCATTCGGCCAGACTATTTTCCACATCCGTTTGTATTTCCGGATCCATGGTGGTATAGATTTGGTAGCCGCTTGTCCGGATCTCGTTTTCTATAGCCGCCCGGTTTTCCTTTGTGTCCTGCAGACCGCGTTGTTTCAAAAAGTGCGTGATGACGTCATAGATGCAGTATTCAACAAAATAAGGGTGATCATACATGCCCGTTACTTCGGATTCCTCGTATATTTTCACCGTGTCGTTAAGCGCGTACTCGTATTCTTCCTTCGTAATGTAGCCGGCTTTGTACATCTGTGTGAGCACATTGTTCGTCCGGTCGTTGACCGGCGTCATGTCGTTTTTCTTCAAGCAGCGCCGCGGATCATAGTAATACGGGTATTGCGTAATCCCGGCCAGCATCGCGCATTCCCGCAGCGTGAGCTGGTCAAGGCTTTTGCGAAAATAATCCTGCGCAGCCGCCTTTACGCCGTAATTGGATTCACCCAGGAAAATCGTATTGAGGTACGCTTCGAGAATCTCGTCCTTATCGTATTCCTGTTCAAGCTGAATCGCAAGAAAAGCCTCTTGTATTTTTCGTTTGTATGTGCGTTCGGTGCTCAGCAGTCTGTTTTTGATCAGCTGCTGAGTAATCGTGCTGCCGCCCTGTACGTTGCTGTTCATCAAATTGCTCACGAACGCACCGAAAAGGCGCTTAAAATCGACGCCGTTATGCTTATAAAAGCGCACATCTTCAATCGAAATCACAGCCTTTTGAAGCATGTCGGGTATTTCGTCGAGGCTTGCCCAATCCCTGTTTTCCGAACCCGAATAGGAAGTAATTTTCTGGCCGTTGCAGTCGTAAAGATACGAAGTTTCGTCCTGTTCCTGTATTTTTTCGGTATCAAGCTTCGGCGTTGTCTCCATATATGCTTTTGCGATGCCAACGACTGTGCCGAATCCCGCCGCACCGAACATGAATATGGCGACGAGAACGAGTTTGAACGATGTCAGCACAATGTTGATGAGCACGCCGTTTCTGTTTCTGTGCGGACGGAACATATTGATATGCTCTTTGCCTTCACCAGAAAGATGCGCTTTTGAGATATACGGCGTTGGATGAGCCGCCGATGACCTGCCGGCGTGATGCCGGATCTCGGCGTTCGTCGAGTTGTCAAATACCATCGTTTCGTCGGACGCTTGCTGCGTTTTATCGGCGTTTGCCGGTTTCTTTCCGCTTAACCATGCCGAAATATTGAGAAATGCACGCTTCACAGTTCTTCCGGCGGATGAAAGCGAAGACGCGATCCTGCCAGATATACCCATATTGTGATGATGTCTTCTTTTATCGTCAATCATATAAAGGCACCTTGAATTTGTTTTTATTGATTATACCATATTTGAGACGACGGTTCATTAAATATCCGATTTGTTTACATTTTGTGTTTGCGTTATCGAAAGAAAGCGGCGCGCATATTTTAAACCAAGGTGATAAAATGAAGACTCGAAAGCGCCATTTGAAAAGATGGATCGCATTGCCGGCGCTGGTTTTGATAGCCGTAGCGTATTTGATTATCGACAATTCCGTCAGGCCGACCATATTAAGCTTATCGGAATCGCGGCTTCGCGCCTTGGCTGTTCAGGCGATGAACGAATCCGTGCGTGAGAATATCGGCTCTCAAGTATCGTACTCCGACCTCATTGAAATACAAAAGGACAACGAAGGAAATATCATACTCGTGAATGCCAACGCCGCCGTGATGAACAATCTCGCTGCCGCCACGGCCATTACGGCGCAGGAGAAAATACAGAATCTTGGCAAACAGGGTATCAGCATTCCCATCGGTACGATCATCGGCGGGCAGCTGCTTTCCGGCCGCGGCCCAAGCATCGTGGTGCAGTTTGAACCCGTCGGTTCCATCACGACCAATTTCAAGACGGATTTTGAGGATGCGGGAATCAACCAGACACGCTTAAAAATATATCTGATACTCGATACGACATTGCGTATTGTGGTCAGCAGCACATCACAGACGGTGGAGATATCGTCGCAGGTTCTTGTATCGGAAACCATTATTGTGGGGGATGTGCCGCAAAGCTATGTCAATGTCGATAACACAGACGATATGCTCAACTTGCTTCCCGACAGCATGATGCAGCCATAAAGGATTGTCATGGCACGGCGCTTTGTGGTATGATGCTTTCAGAATTTCAATCGAGGTGACATATGTCCGGACACTCTAAATGGGCGAATATCAAGCACAAAAAAGAGCGCACTGACGCAAAGCGCGGCAAAATATTTACCAAGATCGGCAGGGAGATTGCTGTGGCCGTTAAGGAAGGCGGTCCGGATCCCGAAACCAACTCGAAGCTCAAAGATATGGTGGCGAAAGCCAAAGCCAACAATATGCCAAATGACACAATCCTTCGGTCAATTAAAAAGGCGGCGGGGGAGCTTGGCAGCATCAATTACGAATCGGTGGTATACGAAGGCTACGGCCCCGGAGGGGTGGCCGTTATTGTGGAAGCGCTTACCGATAACCGCAACAGAACCGCGGGTGAGGTTCGCCACAGCTTTGATAAAAACGGCGGTTCTTTGGGCGCGACTGGCTGCGTATCTTGGATGTTTGAAAGAAAAGGCGTCATCGTGGTAGACAAGGACGGCATTGACGAGGATGAGCTGATGATGGCGGCTCTGGATGCGGGTGCGGCGGATGTGGATGACGATGACGAGGTCATGGAAATCACGACGGATGTCGCGTCGTTTACAGGCGTTTGCGATGCGCTTGAAAAAGCCGGATACTCATTCGAAATTGCGGAGATTCAAATGGTTCCGTCCAATACGGTGGCGGTAACGGAAGAAATCGAAGAAAGCGTCCGAAAAATGCTGGATATGCTGGAAGACAACGACGACGTCCAAAATGTGTACCATAATGCGGAAATAGACGAATAACGCACTTGAATGCGGCGGAAAATAACCCTGAAGACGATTCTTCGGGGTGTTTTTTATGTTTCTGCGCAGGCACAAAAAGCTCATCATTTTTCTCATCATGCTGACAGTGACGGCGCTCGGCGGAATCGTCGGATATTTTCTCGCCGAAAACGAACCGCGTATTGCGGCGCATGCTGCGCAGGAAGAAGAAGCCGTCCAAGCCGGAACGGATATTGAAAAAATATCCGCCGATACAGTCGTTGTCTGGGATTACGAATATGAAATGTGCCGTCATCATGTCTGCTTAGACACAAAGCCGGATGCGGATATGATTGGCATGACTTTTTCAAAACTCAAAAGCGCGTATCCGGATATCTCCATCGTTTCTTTTTCGGCAGAAAAAGTGGTGCTTAAAAAAAAGCTCTGCTGCTATTGTCCCAGGCATTTTCTGCTCAAGAGAAACGGCGGCAGGCTTGCCGTTTATAAAACGGCTGCGGGCTCGGACAAACAGGAGCTGTATGCCGACACAGATATCCGTTTTGAAAGCCTTGATATGGACTTGCAGACAATGCTTGAGCATGGACGGATATTTGGAAGCTATGAGGATGTACGAAAATATCTGGATGAAATAAATCATTGATCAGGGAATTGACAAATGGCAATACGCTGGTATAACATATGAGAAAATTGAATGTAAGCATGTCTTCGGGGGAGGGTGAAATTCCCTTACCGGCGGTATAGTCCGCGAGCGAAAGCAGATACGGTGTGATTCCGTAACCGACAGTAAAGTCTGGATGAGAGAAGAAAGCATATTTTTTGTATGCCAAGGCTCTGAAGAATGCTTCAGGGCCTTTTTTGGCTCTGGGAAAGGGGATTATCTATGTCAAACAGAACTGACGCATCAAAGAAAATACTTTTCATTGTGACGGCCGGCGTGCTGGCCGCCATTTCGACGCTTCTGCGTTTTTTGGAAACACCGCTGCCGTTGCTGCCCGCTTTCCTTAAGCTGGATTTCAGCAATATACCCGCGCTGATCGGCGGATACGCGCTGGGGCCTGCCGCCGGCACGGCGATACTCTTGGTTAAAAATCTCATCTATCTGCCGTTTTCATCCACGATGGGCGTCGGAGAAATTGCGGATTTTGTAATCAGCGCTTCGCTTGTTTTAACGGCTTCTCTGATCTACAAATTTGACAAAACGAGAAAGGGAGCGATAAAGGGCATGGCTATCGGCAGCGCCGCCATGTCGTTGATCGTCGGGCCTATGATGAATTATTTTGTGCTGATCCCTTTTTACGCATGGCTGTTTTTCGGTTCTTCCGTGGACGCGATTATAGCTATCGCCGCGGCGGTCAATACGGGAATCAACAGCGTTTGGACGTATATACTATACGCCGTGATTCCTTTTAATATCGTCAAATGCCTTGCCGTTTGTGTAATCACGGGACTTTTGTATAAGCCTCTCTCTCCGATGCTGCATAAATACCGTTAAGGCTTCAGTCTGTCCGCGCCGGTTAAAAAACGGCGCGGACAGGCAATCGTTTTTGTCGTTTTGGATAAGGGGCCGAACATGGTGCAGCAAAAAGGGCCTGAGCGCGTAATGCCTCAGAATAAAATACCGTTAAAACGTGATGCGTTGCCTCTAAATAAACAACGTCGGAAGGCATGAAAAATCACATTGAAAATCAGCACAATAAGACACATGAACGGAGTGCTGATTTGGCGAAAAAAAGCTTGAAATCAATGAAGCAGGAAAAGAGCCGCATTCTACAGGTAAATTTGGACGATGCCAATTAAGGATTGGGGCGGGCGGTATTCTCATGCATCTGATGATTGACTTTGGTGACAGAGCAAGCATACGGCTTTGATGGCGGCTAACGCGGAGACAAGCAGCTGTCAAAGGCACCCTTCGATATGAATGCCCTGACCACCGCCGTGTTGCGGTAATAATATAGGGCAAGGGGTATTCGCGTTCGGTCGGCCATTTGGCGTGTCCGCGGTATTTTCCGATCTTCGTTCCGTTGTGATTGTATTTCCCGTCTCGCCGGATATATAATGAAACCGGTGAAGTTCCGTTTTCTCATTTTAATTTTAATATATGGAAATCTGATGTTGAGGTGATGGTTTTGGATTTTATGAACAGTGCCTTTTTGTACGTCATCGGCGCCGCCATTGCCGTGTTTGTGCTGGCGCAGTCCGTTTACTTTCTTGTGCGCGCCGTCAAGCGCGGCAGGGAGCTTGGGATATCCGGCAAGGCGATGAAGGATGCCGCAGTATCCAGCGCAACGTTTTCGGTGGTTCCGTCCGTGCCCATCGTGCTGGCGATGATGACGCTGGCCGCAACGATCGGGGCGCCGTTTTCATGGATACGCCTGTCGGTGATCGGCTCCATGTCTTATGAAACGGTGGCGGCCGGCGCCGTGGCGGGCGCGGCGGGCGATATCACGCCATCCGTTTACGCGGGCATCATGTGGGTGATGACGATTGGCATCATCAGCGGCCCCGTATTCAACATATTCGGACTCAAGAAATATCAGAACAGGCTGGCGCTGATTGGACAGCGGAACCCGAAATGGTCAAAGATACTGGTTGACGCGCTGTTTATGGGCATTATCGCCGTGATGGGCGGTCAGTATATCGCCAAAGGCATCGCGGCATTTGCGGGCACGGCGGCCGAAAAGTACGTGCTCAACGGGCAGGCGCAGCTTTTGACGTTGTTGACCGGCGCGGCGCTGATGGGCGTGTTCGGCCTTGTGATCAAGGCGGCGAAGGCAAAATGGCTTGAGAACTTCGCGCTGCCGATCTCCATGATCGGCGCGGTCGCGCTTTCCGTGGTTTACCACGGCATGTTCTAGGAGGCGCACAATGAGAAATAAAGGCTTAACGCTTAACGAATACAGAGAAATGACGCACCGCGTCGGACGCATATGGACGGCGGCCGCCATGCTGCTGATTATCGCCGTGCCGTTGCTTTTCTGCGTGATTTACGGTGTGGCTCCCGAATGGTCATCGTTCTTGAGGGGCGCGGCGGCCATTGTTCCGATGTACTGGGCCATCGGGCTTATCGAGGTGTTCAACTACTCGCCGATGCTGGGAATTGGCGGCACATATCTCGCCTTTGTGACGGGCAACCTGCTTAACATGAAGGTTCCGGCCGCGCAGGTGGCGCTCAATAAAGCGGGCGTATCCGCCTCATCGGAGGAGGGTGAAGTGCTTTCGACGATCGCTGTGGCGGTTTCCACCATTGTGACGGATCTGATTCTCGTCGCGGGGCTGCTTTTTGTTATTCCCATTACCAATTGGATCAACAGCGATCCTGTGCTGTCCAGCGTATTCGATTTGTCCTCAGGGTATGTGATACCCGCGCTTTTCGGCGCGCTGGGAGCGGTGTTTCTTGCAAAAAGCTGGAAGATCGCCGTTGCTCCGACACTGCTGATGATACTCGCCTTTTTGCTGATTCCCGCCGTTTACCCGATATCCGGCATACTCATTCCGGTGATGTCGGTTCTGTCCGTGCTGATTGCCAGATGGATGTATAAAAGAGAAATGTGATAGGAGCCGATTATGACAGCATTATATGTGGTTTTGGCGGTGCTGGCGCTGACGGCTGCGGTTTTGGCCGTTAATACGGTTCGAAAACAGCCTCGGAAAGAGACAGGACAAAGCCGGAGGCCGCTTGAGCTGGATGAGGAAAAGCTTGCGAAGAATCTTTCCGGCATGATCCGGTTCAGAACGGTCACGTCGATGACGATGGACGGTTTTGACAGAAATGAATTTACGGGCCTGCACAAATACATCGAAGATACATATCCGCTTGTGCACAAAACGCTGAAAAAGGAGGTTGTTAACGAATACAGCCTGCTTTACAAATGGGCGGGCAGCGGTTCGGATCAAAAACCGTTTTTAATGATGGGACATATCGATGTGGTGCCTGTGGATGAGCGGACGGCCGACAAATGGGCGCATGGGGGATTTTCCGGCGATATCGCGGACGGCTATGTGTGGGGTCGCGGCGCGATCGACATGAAAGGTCAGGTGGCGGCAATACTCGAAAGCGTGGAGTATCT
>JAJUJH010000190.1 GCA_029265435.1 Clostridiales bacterium | reverse complement strand
CTTATATATTTCCTTGATCGCGTCGCTCGTCCAGTTCGCATTGGGCTTAAACTCAAGATCGTTGACACGGATCTTAAGCGCCCTCGTGGGGCACAGCGCCACGCAGCGGTGGCAGTCTACGCACTTTGAATCGTCCGCGACCATCTTTCCCGTGTCCGGATCGAGCCTGTGCACCTCGTTGGCGCACTGTTTCGCGCATACCTCGCATTGTATGCATTTATTTTCATCTCTTTCGACCAGATAATCCGGCCAGCCAAGCTGCAAACTCATCGGTTCCCCTCCACCAGTCCTAATATCGGCTCTCCGCCCGACGGCGACCATACGCGGTCAGGCGAATCGCAGACAATGCGTATCGCCGCTTCCTCGCTGGCCACATAGAGCATGTCGCCCTTCTCCGCAGCCACAAGCGACCTTAACTTGATACGGTCGTTCAGCGCCAGCATACCGCCTTCAAAGCCGAGTATGATGGAAAAAGGACCGTTTATCAGCGCAGGCCCGTATACGGCGCGTATCGTTTCGAATTTTTCCCGTTCTTCCTTGCCCATCAGATCAATTTCCCGCCAGAACGGCGCCACCACCACATTCACGGCTTCTTTCAAAGACATGCCGTGCTTTCTGACGAGCAGATCAAAGAGATATGTGATGACTTCCGTATCGGTCATCAACGTGCATTTATACCCGAACATCTCCACAAAACGGCGGTTCGCGTCGTAAGAGGATATCTCCCCGTTGTGCACCACCGACCAGTTGAGCAGCGTAAACGGATGCGCGCCGCCCCACCAGCCCGGCGTATTCGTGGGGAACCGCCCGTGCGACGTCCAAAGGTAAGCGTCGTAAGTTTCCAGCTTGAAGAAACGGCCGATATCCTCAGGAAAGCCCACACCTTTAAAAGCGCCCATATTCTTTCCCGAAGAAAAAACATAAGCGCCTTTGAATTCCGTATTGATGCGGAACACGATCTGTGCGACAAATTCCTGTTCATCAAGGCCGGAACGCTGCAGGCGATGCTTGCGCGGATACACGAAATAACGCCAGATCAACGGGCTTGACGGAATCTCCTTGCTCTTTCTTGTGGGAATCACTTCCGCTTTCTCTATTTCAAAATGGCGCTCGAAAAAAGCATCCACCGCCTCTTTTGCGGCAATATCATCGTAAAAAAGATGCAGCGCGAACAGATCCGCATAATCCGGGTAAATGCCGTAGCCCGCGAAGCCGCCGCCAAGGCCGTTGCTTCTGTCATGCATCAATTCGATCGAGCGTATAATGGTTTCCCCCGAAAAACGATTCCCCTTGCGGCTCAATATTCCGCTGATGGCACAGCCGGACGGTATTCTGACTTGCCCCTCTTTGACCATTGATTATCCCCCTCGGAGCAGATGCGTCTTTGTTGTGGTAAAACGCCTGCGGTAAAATACGGCGCCGACGAAACTTGTCTTCACAAGCGGAAAAAAAGCTCTTTTGTCATCGGATAACGAAAGCGTAGCCATTTCCGCGTCAGCCGTATCATTATACTATCGGCGTTATAAAAAATCAATAACAAAACAACGGTAATTCTGCAATTTTACAAACCGTCAAATTGCACTTCTCCTTTTTTTATCTTTAAGACATTGGGTAGTTCTGAATTTTTGCCACGATATCTGAATGGCAAGAGATCCATTCTTGCATTTGCTATGATTTATCCATAAAATATCAGCCGTCAAAAATGGTATAAAATACATTTATAAATCGGCGCCGCGCCGTTCACAATAATGATGTAAAGCGAATCATCCGCTTGCAGCCGGAGTTTAAGGTGTGTTCCTTAATGAATACTTTATTCATTCAGCCGGAGAGGCGGGCCGGCGGCTTGCCGCCGGTGAAGTGATAAAGGATATGCGCATCGTCATTGCTGCGCGAGGGCTATAGAGCGCTTTTGGCGGCGGAACCGGTTGTCCGCCAATGCCAAAGTCCGAACACGGGATTTCCGTCAACGCCCTTTCGAACGAATACACGGGTAAACGGCGGGAGATTTGGTTTACTTGCACAAAACAGCGGCGCGGTACAAAAATACCGCGCTGTTGTTTTATTAGTGATTGATCATGACCTCGAGCCTCGATATGCTGTCTTTATTGCCCGAAACGATACTCATCTCGCCCTTTTCCAGTATATCCGCGCCGTGCGGCGATGCGTTGAGTTCGCCGCTCGGTTTTTTGATCGCGATCACGTTCACATTGTATTTCTGCCGGAAGTTGAGTTCGTTCAAGTCCTGTCCTTCCCAGGCGTTGATCACGCTGAGCTCCATGCTGCGCAGGTCGTCCGCGATTTCCACATACTCGAGCACGATCGAATCCGCCAGCTTGTGCGCTATGCGCATGCCCATGTCCCGTTCGGGGAAAACGACTTTGTCCGCGCCCGTTTTGCGAAGCACCTTTGCGTGAAGCTCGGTCTGCGCTTTGGCCAGCACAAACTTGACGCCCATTTCCTTGCACATCATGGTGATGAGAATGCTGGCCTGTATATTTTCGCCCATCGTTACCACGGCCACGTCAAAATTCTTGATGCCGAGCGCCATAAGCGCCTTTTCGTCGATCACATCGGCCTGCACCGCGTGCGTCACATAAGGCGCCACGTCGTTTATAAGCTCGGCGCTGCTGTCGACCGCGAGCACCTCCTTGCCGAGATTCGTCAGGCATTTGGCCACAGCCTGGCCGAAGCGGCCCATACCAATGACAATAAACTGTTTCTTAGGCATATCAACCCACCACATACCTTTCTTCGGGATACCTGATATTGGCTTCTTCTTTTTTCGAGCGAAGCGAAAACGCCACGGTCAGCGTCAGCAAGCCCACGCGTCCGGCAAACATCACAAAAATCAATATCATCCGGCTCGCGGCGCTCAGATGAGGCGTCAGCCCCGCTGAGAGGCCGACGGTGCCGAAAGCCGACACCACTTCGAAAAGAATGTTCTCAAACGAGAACGACCCGCCGCGCATTCCTTCGATGCCCAGCAGCGCCAGCGTCGCCGCCGCCACCAGCATCAGCGCCAGCAGCATGATCGTGATCGCGCGTCTTACGGTATCGGGCGCCACTCTCCTGTCGGTGGTGGTCACGTCACGCTTGCCGGTGATGCAGGAAAGCATAAACAGCAGCACAATCGCGAACGTGGTCGTTTTGATGCCGCCGCCGGTGCCCGATGGCGACGCGCCGATGAACATCAGCATCATCACAATCATTTTGGTTGCCGGAAGCAGCGCTCCTTGATCGATCGTCGCGAACCCGGCCGTGCACGGCGTGACGGACT
>JAJUJH010000223.1 GCA_029265435.1 Clostridiales bacterium | reverse complement strand
TACATTCCATCCCGGTTGGCCGCTGCATGTGATATAGTCATAGCTTGGCTGCACGCCATAGTTTACGCGCAAAAAGTCATTCATGCTTGCCCATAGCGGGTTTGCTATGTATTCGGCAATCTGCGTCTCATTCGGTTGCTTGTCTGCGCCATAAAGCCCTGCCCATTCCATTCTCACCAACTCCTTTTTTTAAAGTATACCATGATAAAGACGACAACAGCGTGTCATGTTATATTTTCTTGTTGAATTTTCTCCTTCAAGTGCTCCGGGCTGATGATGCAGACATCTTTGCCCAATGATCTTAAAAAACCATACAGCCAGTTATCCTCCGGCAGTCTCGCTGTTACACGAAACCAACCGTTGTCACACTTTTCAATGCAGCCTTCATCAAATTCATCATAACCGCGATAGGCAACCTTCGGCGATAAAACGATGGTAAGTGTTATAAGCGAATCCGATGTTGTTTGTGATGCCTCAATGGGCGGTGGGAAATAATTGCTTTCGGCAAAGCTTTCATTTGTTATATTTACATCCAACATGCTGTTTACCTTGAATATGCTATAGTCCTGTCTGACGGTGCAGAATCCCTGAAGATACCATGCTTTTGATTTGAATATCAACTTAAGCGGGTGCACTCTGCGTTCGCTTTCTTCCCCGTATGAACTTACATAGCGGAAAGATATCGTACGTTTCCCCAAGATGGCATTTTTCAGGACTTCAAACTTGCGCTTGTCCGAATCGCCTCCCCAGCGGAAAAAATCGACTTCAATCCAGTTTTTATCCGTGCTGTCAAAAAAGCTCTGCAGCCTGTTCAGTACGCGCTTTGTATCGATGGTCTTCGTAGCGGACAGGCTTTGGAGCGCAAAAAGAATCTGATTTTTATCATCCTCGCTGAGGACGGCTTTGTTTAGCAGAAAGCTGTCCATAATCGAAATGCCGCCGCCCTTGCCCTGTGCGGTATAAACGGGTATTCCGGCCGCCGCCAGCGCGTCAATATCCCGAAGTATTGTCCTTTTTGAAACCTCAAAATGCCCGGCAAGCTCTTCTGCCGTCATCTTCTTCTTATTGATTAGCAGATATATGATCTCGAATAACCGTTCCGTCTGCATTGCACCACCTTCCCATGTTTTAGTATACCACTAAAATATGACAAAGGCGTGTCCTGTTATATAATTATTTTTACTATCAGCCGTCCAATGTCCACTGTATCTCGCTCACATGACCAACCCAACCGGTAGCCACCGAGCCGCCCTGCAATAATAAGTCCGTAAAATACACCGTGCCGGTGCAGTCGGTGACGCACAGCCGGATGGTGATGGATTTTACCCTGCCGCCGCTTTGGGGGGAAATATTGTGCGCGATCTGATTGAAATACGCCATGTCGTCGTCACAACCTCCATATCATTCGTTTCCACGCAGGCGTGAAAACTCATTCATTACGGTGCTCCTCCTCTCCCCGCAAAGCAGGCTTTGCGGGGGCCCCGCTGTTCCTTAAAACAAATCGATAAACCTTGTTTCCGTTGTGCCGTCCTCGTATTCAATGACCACTTCAACGCCCACCTGGCCGTTTTCGCCCTTTTCGAGGTTTTCGGTAGCGATCTGCGCAGAAAAGGTGTAGCTTTTGCGCGTTGCCGGGTATACCGTCTGAGACAGGCTCTTTATCATGCCTAAAACGCCCTCCGCTTTAAAGGAAGCTGTTCCCGAAACGCCGTTCCCGGTATC